>NZ_SNUK01000004.1 GCF_012027495.1 Thermococcus sp. JdF3
GAAGTTAAGCCCGCCAGCGATCCCGGGTGTACTGCCCTCCGAGAGGGGGCGGGAAACCGGGGACGCCGCCGGCCACTATCCATATGCCCGGGTGGTGTAGCCAGGCCCATCATACGGGACTGTCACTCCCGTGACTCGGGTTCAAATCCCGACCCGGGCGCCATTCTAACAAACTTTTGCCCTGCAAAAGTTTGATCAAAAGTTGGTGATTCCTTCCGGTTGGCCAATCGTGTGGATTTTTCTGTTTTAACGGAAAACCCTTATTGACTGGTGAATCCTACAGAGGAATCACAAACTTTGATGAAACTTTGCGCAGGCAAAGATTTTTGGTTAGAGCTTTTCCAAAAGCTTCCTTCGCATGTTGAGGCAAAGCCTCAACACCTCGGGAAGCTTCGCTTCCCAAGGAGCGCTGGCGGAAAGATGGTGTGCTTTTCTAAAAGTGTTCTTTTTAGGTGGGGGTTTCTCATTCACTTGCTCTTTGGTGATGGTTTCAGTCCAAAAAGGCGCCCGAAGGGCGCCAATAAAGTGAAACTGCCTGAAGGGGGTTTGTTTTGAAAGTTAAACCCGAGTTTAGGGATGCAATTTGCGAGTGCACGATTGATTCTTGCCCTCTTGATGAGGAAGGCATTCTTTTCGCCAGCCTTTCTTAAAGGCTGTAGGGCAAAGCTTATAAAACCTCTCTGCAGTTATCCCATCGGATGTGGGCCGGTAGCTCAGCCTGGTTAGAGCGCGGGGCTTTTAACCCCGTGGCCGCGGGTTCGAATCCCGTCCGGCCCGCCAGCACAAATTCATTAAATACATTTCTGCCATCACTTCATTTACGGGGTTCTTCTGTGTTCATTTGATTCATACCTAAAAGAGTGCTGTTATCCAAATTAAGAAAAGGATTAAGAGCGATTCAAATCTTGATCGGCGCACCAAAGGCCCTGTCTCCGGCATCGCCGAGGCCTGGGAGTATGTAGCCCTTCTCGTTCAGCTCCCTGTCTATCGCCGCCACGAATATCTCAACGTCCGGGTGGGCTTCCTTTATCCTGCTTATCCCCTCCGGTGCTGCCAGAACGCCAACTATGACATAGCGCTTGGCATTCCCGTACTTCTTGACCTCGTCGAGAACCCTGATGAGGGTTGAGCCGGTCGCTATCATGGGGTCGGCTAGGATAACCGTGTCGTCCGGCTTTACCTGGGGCACCTTAACGTACTTCATCTCTATCTCAAACTTGGGGGCCTTGCCGCGGGAGGCGGATACGATGCCGACCCTGGAGTGGTCGAGAACCTTGATGAGGCCCTCCATGAGGGGTATCGCCGCGCGGAGGACCGTGATTATGATGACGTTGCGCCTGTCCTTTATCAGCGTTCCCTCGGTTTCTTCGAGCGGGGTCTTTATGGGGATCTTCTCGATTTCCATGGTCTTCGTCAGTTCGTATGCCATGTAGCGGCCGAGCTTAACGAGGCCCTTTCTGAAGGCTATCGGACCTGTCCTTTCATCCCTGAGCTCCGTCAGTATCTCCATGATGAATGGGCTGTCCTCAAAGGAGTACACACCTTCCCAGCGTTCGTCCCTCTTCATGCTCTCACCGAAACCCCTTCGGCGGGGGGTTTATTAGCCTTCCGTCTGCCAATTCAACCCCATAATGTATCAGTTTTTTGACTGATCCTCGATGATGCGCATCATCCAGGTGCCGCGCAGGAACCAGGCAAGGGCCACTATCGCCGCTATGAAGTTGCTCATACCCATGCCGAAGAACACACCCTTGCTCGTGAAGTCGAAGAGCTCCGCGAGAGGTATCGTGATTCCCAGGACTGTGATGGCCCCTATGTAGCCGAAGGCGTAGCTGAGGGGAATCCTCAGTCCCCAGAGGCGGAATATCCCGAGGGCCATGCTCTTCTTGGTATGGCCTGCGGAGCTGAAGGTTCTGTTCACGACTATGAAGATGCCGTTGAAGAATGGCACGGAGATCAGGAAGTACTTCAGGACAATCTCGCTCTCCTTAATAACGGCGGGATCGTTGAGGAAAAACCGGAATATCTCGACGCGGAAGAGTCCGATGACGGCTATGGCAAGGCTGGCTATGGCGAAGTTTATGACCATCGTCCTCTCCGCTATCTTCTTTGCCCTCCCGTAGTTCTCCGCCCCGACGTTCTGGGCTATCATGGTTCCCATCGCCATGCTTATACCCCTCGATATGCCCGTCAGGAAGTTCACGAGGCGGGTGGTTATGGTGTAGGCCGCGTAGGTGACGTCGCCGAAGCCGAAGATGATTCTCGTGAGTATCACGAATCCAAAGCTGTTTGCGGACTGGCCTATACTCGATGGGAGGCCGACTCGGAAGAGCTTTCCGTAAAATTCAAAGTCTGGCTTGAGGCTCTCAACCCTCAGGCTTATCCCAACGCGGTCCGTGAAGAGGAGGTAGAGTCCAATGGCCGCTCCCACGACGTTGGCTATGACGGTCGCCAGCGCCGCCCCCGCCACGCCGAGCTCCGGAAAGCCCAGCCAGCCGAAGATGAATAGGGGATCCAGGATTATGTTTATCAGCACGGTGAGGAGCGTTATCTTGACGGGCGTCTTTGTGTCGCCCGCGGCCCTCATGAGGGCACCAAAGGCCATAAACGCGAATGAGAAGGGGAGGCCCAGGAAAACCACCGTGGCGTAGGTCAGGGAGTAGGGGTACACGTTCTCGCTCACGCGCATAAAGTGGAGGGCGTAAGGGAGAATCAGGAGGGCCGTCACGGCCGTCGCGACCGAGAAGAACGTCATGAGTGAATAGAGCGCCCCCGCTGAACGGTTAGCTTTCTCGTACTCCTCCGCCCCGATGTACTGCCCGACGAAGGCGAAGCCCGCCGTTGTGAAACCCATTCCAAGGGCCATCAGCGTTCCTATTATCGGCCATACGGTTCCGGGTGCTGAGAGTGCCTCCCTTCCGAGTTTTCCCAGCCAGAAGGTGTCCGTTATGTTGTACACGACCTGAACCAGGTTGTTCACTATGAGCGGTCCCGCGAGGATTAGGAGGGTTTTCTCTATCGGACCGTTCAGTATCTGGTCCCTCATTCTCTGGATTTTCTCACCCTTCATCTTCACTCAGACCGCAATCGAAACGGTGATATATAAAGCTACCCCTTTTCCTCTATGATGCGGCTCATCCAGCTCCCGGTCAGGAACCAGGCGAGGGCCACTATAGCCCCCAGAACGTTGCTCAGGCCCATTCCCAGCCACATTCCGGCGGTGTCCTTAACCAGAAGCCCGAGGCCGTAGCTGAGGGGAAGCCTCAGCCCCCAGAGGCGGAGCATGCTCAGCACCATGCTCTTCTTGGTGTGTCCCGAGCTCTGGAACACGTTGTTCACCGCCGAGAATATGCCGAAGAAGGGCAGCGATGCGGAGAAGTACTTGACGACCTTTGCGCTCTCCGCTATTATCGCGGGGTCGTTGATGAAGAAGCTGAATATCTGAACCCTGAAGAGGGCGAAGAGGAGCGTCCCAACGCTCAGGATGGCAAAGTTTATCGCCATTGTCTTCTCAGCTATGGTTTTGGCCCTCTCGTAGAGCTTCGCCCCAACGGTCTGGCCGACCATCGTACCCATGGCCATGCTTATTCCGTCCGAGAAGGCGAACATGAAGTTCGTCAGCCTGTTGGTTATGGAGTAGGTCGCGAAGGCCACGTCGGCGTCTCCGAACTGGCCGCCCAGGGTGAAGATTATCCTGGTGAGGATGACGAAGCCGAGGGCGGTGGTGGACGAGCCTATGCTCGAGGGTATGCCTACGCGGAAGATGCGCTTGTAGAACTCCCAGTCCGGCTTGAGGCCCTCGACCGTGAGGTGTATTCCCACCTTTCCCTTGAAGAGGAGGTATCCGCCAACGAGCGAGCCGAGGCTGTTGGAGAACATCGTGGCTACGGCAGCACCGACGACTCCAAGCTCCGGAAACGGCCCCCAGCCGAATATTAGGAAGGGATCCAGGACCAAATTAAGAAGCACGGTGGCTATGTTTATCTTGACCGGTGTTTTTGTGTCGCCTATAGCCCTCAGGAGGAAGTTGAAGGCGAAGAGCGTGAAGGCGAAGGGTATTCCAGCGAAGATGACGCGGGTGTAGTTGAGTGCGTAGGGATAGACGGTATCGCTCACGTTCATGAACTCGAGGAGATACGGGGCGGAGACGACGCCGAATATCCCAACTCCAATCGCGAAGAGCATCATGAGGGAGTAGAGTGCTCCCGCCGCGCGGTTGGCCTTATCGTACTCTCTGGCCCCGACGTACTGGCTGACGAAGGCGAAGCCCGCCGTGGCGAACCCCATCCCTATGGCCATGAAGAACCAGACGAGGGGCCACGCCGTTCCCGGAGCAGCTAACTCCTCCCTCCCGAGCTTTCCGAGCCAGTAGGTGTCAGTGAGGTTGTAGAGAACCTGAACGAGCTGGTTTACGATTAGAGGATAGGCTAATACGATGAGGGTTCTGGCTATGGGTCCGCTGATGATCTGCTCTCGCATTGCCTCTACTTCACGCCTCATTGAGATGGCTATCGAAACGTGTGTATAAAAGGCTTATGGTGGATAAAAGAGCCATCTCAGGGAAGAACGGCGATATCAAGTTCAGAAAATGTCTATCAAAAACGAATAGATAGAAAAGAGGAAGCCAAAAGGCTTCACTCGCGGAGGGCCTTCCTGGCGGCCTCAAGCCTGAGCCTGGCCTCTTCCCTGGCGACGGTCTTCCTGACGAGCTCGACGGCGTCCGGGTTGGCGCTGACGCTGTCGATGCCGAGCCTGACGAGGAGCTTGACCATCCTCGGGTCGCTGCCGGCCTGGCCGCAGATGCTGGTCTCGACGCCGTACTTCTTGCAGGTCTTGATGACGTTCTCGATGAGCTTGAGAACGGCCGGGTGCTTCTCGTCGTAGAGCTTGAAGACGCGCTCGTTGTCCCTGTCGATGGCGAGGGTGTACTGGGTGAGGTCGTTGGTACCGAAGCTGACGAAGTCAAGGCCCTCCTTGATGAGGTCCTCGATGATGAGGGCGCTGGCCGGGGTCTCGATCATGACGCCCCACTCGACGTCCTTGTGCGGAACGAGGCCGACCTCAAGGGCGATCTCCTTGGCCTTCCTGACCTGCTCGGGGTGGCTGACGAGCGGGAGCATGACGCCGATGTTGTCGTAGCCCTCGTCGACGAGCCTCTTGATGGCCTTGAACTCGGCCCTGAGGAGCTCCGGCTGGTCGAGGCCGCGCCTGATTCCTCTCCAGCCGAGCATCGGGTTCCTCTCGTCCGGCTCCTCCTCTCCGCCCGGAAGCTCGCGGAACTCGTTGGTCGGGGCGTCGAGGGTCCTGTACCAGACGCGCCTCGGGTAGAAGGCCTCGACGACGGTTCTGATGCCCTCGACGAGCTTCTCGACGAGCTCCTCCTCCTTGCCCTCCCTGATGAACTTGATCGGGTGAGCACCGATGCCGAGGATCATGTGCTCGGCCCTGAGGAGACCGACACCGTCGGCGCCGGTGGCTGCAGCGCGCTCAGCGACCTCCGGCATGGAGACGTTGACCTTGACCTCGGTGGCGGTGACGAGCGGGGCACCGGCAACGACGACCTGGCCTCCGGCCTTCTCTTCCTCCTCCTTCTTGACGAGGCTCTTGACTATGCCCTCGTAGACGACACCCCTGGTACCGTCGACGGTGACAAGCATGCCGTCCTTGAGGAGCTTGGTGGCCTCCTTGGTACCGACGACGGCCGGGATGCCGAGCTCACGGCTGACGATGGCGGCGTGGCAGGTCCTTCCGCCCTCGTCGGTAACGATGGCGCTGGCCCTCTTCATGGCCGGAACCATGTCCGGGTTGGTCATGGTGGTGACGAGGACGTCGCCCTCCTTGACCTTGTCGATCTCGCTCGCCTCGAATATGACGACAACCTTACCGGCACCAACACCGGGTGAAGCTCCAAGACCCTTGAGAAGGACGTTCATCTCCTCGGTCATCTCAGCCTCCTCCGTCTTAACCTCATCCTTAAGGGTGGTGATCGGCCTGGACTGGACGATGTAAAGCTTGCCGTCGTCCTTGTCGTAGGCCCACTCGATGTCCTGCGGCCAGCCGTAGTGCTCCTCGATCTTGGCACCGATCTTGGCGACCTCGATGATCTGCTCCTCTGTGAGAACCTGCTTCTCAACCCACTCGGGGCCGAGGTGGTCGGCGACCTTGACGTAAACGGTGCCCTTGCCGGTCTCCGGGTTGCGGACGACCATGACCTCCTTCTTGGCGATGTACTTCTCCTTTATCTTCCAGGTGCCCTTCTCGACGATGTACTCGTCCGGGGAAACGCTGCCGCTGACGACGGCCTCACCGAGGCCCCAGGCGGCGTTGATCATTATCTCGCTCCTGTCGTTGGTGACCGGGTTGGCGGTGAACATGACACCGCTGGTCTCGCTGTTGACCATCTTCTGGACGACGGCGCTGAGGTAGACCTTGCTGTGGTCGAAGCCCTGCTTGGCCCTGTAGAAGGTGGCCCTGGCTGTCCAGAGGCTGGCCCAGCACTTCTTAACCTTGTCTATAACGTCATCAACGCCGTAGACGTCGAGGTAGGTCTCCTGCTGGCCGGCGAAGGAAGCCTCCGGAAGGTCCTCGGCGGTAGCGGAGCTCCTAACGGCGACGTAAACGGCGTCCTTGTTGTACCTGGCGCTGAGCTTCTTGTAAGCGTCCTCAATCTCCTGAGCGATCTCGGGGAGCATCGGGAGCTCGATTATCTTCTGCCTGATCTTGGCGGTGTTCTCCTGGAGCTGCTTGCTGTCATCGACGTTGGTCTCGGCGATGACGCCCATAATCCAGTCCTGGAGAACGGTACCGTCCTCAAGCTTAACGTTCTCGACGAAGTACTTGTAGGCCTCGGCGGTAACACAGAATCCGGGCGGGACGGGTATTCCCGCGTTGGTCATTTCTCCGAGGTTGGCACCCTTTCCACCGACGAGGGGAACGTCGGTCTTCCTGAGGTCCTCAAACCATCTTATAAACTTGTATTCGCTCATGCGAATCCCTCCACAATCGTTTACTGCGGGTGATATATCGAAGGTTCATATTTAAAATTAACTATCCAGAGGTGTTCTCCAGCGTACAGGAATGAAAAGGAAAGCTAATGTGTCCATCAGCGCTTTAAGGTACCCTAATCCTTCTTTTTGATGTATATCTTGAACTTTCCGTCGTAGAACTCCAGGGCTAGGTCATAGTTTCCGCTCTCATCGATGTTGAGGTGGTCCGTTGGCTCCTTCAGTATAACGGTGTCGTAGTACCCCTGCGAGATTTTGTCGCGGACGCTCTTCCTGTCGAGCAGCATCTCCACGGCGGCGTGGGGGTAGTAGAAGCCCGCCACCGTGTACATGTCGGGTGAGACGAGGATTCTTTCCCCATCGTAGTTTATCACGGCGTAGCCTATGACCTCCGACTGGTATCTCCCGAATTTGTTCCACGTCTCCTTTAATCCCCCCGCCCGGGTGGCTATTGGCACCGTTAGTATCAGCGCCAGGATGAGAACGACAAGGGCCGTGCGGCCTGCCCCGATTCTCCCTCCCGTCCTCTCGGAGACTGCCGTGATGATGTCCCCGGCCAGCCACACTCCCTCCGCCGCCAGTATCCCAATCGCCGGTGAGAGGAATGTTATGAAGCGCGTCTCCTTGTGGGTGACCGTCAGTATTCCCATGAGTCCCACGAAGAGCCAGCTTATGAGCAGCCAGCCCTCATCATTCTTTTTGAGCCTGATGAAGCCCAGGGCTGCGAGTGCCGGGAGCAGAAGGCCAACGTCCTCACGGAGCAGGTGCAGGTAGTCCGAAACCGAAACGGGCCTGTCGAGCGTCACCACCCTCGATGCCACACTGAACGGTCTGAAGGGACCGCCGTAGTGCAGGTGCCCCATGTAAAGCCAGGGGGCGAGGGTGAAGCCGAGGAGGATGAAGCCAACCCAGTACTCCCTCTTTTTGACCCATTCCCAGTGGTCTGTGAGCCACAGATACGCTATGAATACTCCGAGTATGGAGAGCCCGGTGTAGCGGGTCAGGATGGCGAGGCCCGCGGATACGAAGGATAGGTATATCCTATATGGGGCGCCCCGCTTTCTGCCTGTGTAGAACAGATAGACCGCCAGGGTGTAGAAGAATGTAAATTCGCTGTGCACGAGCTCCCTGGTTGCCATGGTGAACGCCAGGGGGTTGAAGATGTAGAACAGACTCGCGGCGATGCCTTTGAAGGGGTCCCCGAACATTTCCACCGCGAGCAGGTAGGTCAGCGCTGCGGTTAATGCGAAGAACAGCATCGAAACTGTCCGGGCAACGGTGAGCTGTGAGTACGGCTCATGGATGGAGCGGTATGGAAGCGAGAGGGTGTAGGGATAGAGCGGCGGCCGGTACATCATGTAGATTCCCTGGTATGTGAAGTCCGTGATGTCCTCCGCGAGGTTCCTTGCTATGTCTATGTAGAGCGCGCCGTCGTATGTTATTGTGTTTGACTGGGGCATCGTCAGCATGCTGACGCACAGGGCCAGGAGGAATGGGACTATGAATATCAGTGACTTCTTTTCCATACGTCCACCTCCACAGATAGGTACGCCAGGAAAGCCATGGCTGAGAGGAAGAACGCGTCCACTCCTATGGGAACCATCAGGGTCATGAGGGTCACCGACAGGACCGCGGTTGGTCTTCTCCTCTCCGCGTCCGCGAGTGCCATCCCCAGGAAGGCCCCCTCAATCAGTCCAAGGAGCCCGAAATCGTAGGCGGGCTGGCCGAAAAGCGTGTACGTGTACCCGACGTCCCGCCCGAAGAGGGAGCCGACGTAGCCCTTGGGATCGGTTGAGAACAGTATTCCCCTCTTCCCCCAGGGCATCCCGAGGTGAAAGAGCCTTTCGTAAACCGTGTACGTTACACCGGGTCTGTAGAGAAGGGTCTCAAAGAATCCCAGGCTCCATCCGGGATACGTCTGAACGGTGGTGTGGTACCTTATCACAAACACCGCGAGGAGGGTTAGGAGCACTACCCCGATTATGATGTAGCGATTCCTCCCCCTGAGGTCTGCCTTTGGATTTCCCCGCTGCACCATCCGCAGGAAGTAGGCCAATGCCACTGCCAGTCCCACCGTCCGGAAGGTCGAGACCGCCGCTATCGCCTCCCCCAGGAGGAACATCCTGAAGTCCGGCTTCAGGGACAGCACCACGACCGTGAAGTAACCCGCTGCAAGGTAGAACAGCCTGAAAACGGAGTACCTTGCCTCCGGTCTGAGGAGGGGCACGGCCCCCGCGGCTATGGGTATCATGAAGAGCACGAGCACGACGGATGTCAGGATGATCCGGAGCTCTCTGCGGGCGTTCTCGGGGTTATTCTCAACGCTTCGTGCTTCGTAGTATATAATCACCTCCGTGGCCCCGATTATGGCCAGTGCCAGGATGAGGCCCCACCATCCGAGGAGGGACAGAACAACAACCATCACCGCCAGGTAAAGCTTGGTCTTGTAACCATCTCCCAGCTTTCCGCTCAGGCGATACGAAACCACGATGACCCCGATAAACGTCAGTGCGTATGCCAGGGGTGCCGCCCCAGGCCCGGGCAGGAGGTCTGAGTACACGGTTTTTGAAATCAGGGCCGTGATGAGGTAAAGAATGGCCGACGCCCAGAAGACGGTGCTGAGCCTCATGACCCGATCCCACCGGGTTCCCTCTTGGCGCTCCTCCACCCTGTGATGATTATGTATGCCCCGAGGCCGAAGAGCAGGTACACCGGGAGGTCGAGTATCCCGGTCTCGACGCCGACAATACCGTAGGCCAGGGTTGAATAGTAGAGGGTCATCGTAACCGGATGAACTGCCCTTCCAATCATCCCGTAGTAAACGCCGAGCAGAAACCCCTCGATAACGGCAAACACTCCAAAGTCCAGATACATGCCTCCTAGGAGGGTGGGGGTTATGGTGACGCCCGTGTGCACGTAGAGGAACTTGGCCACAAGTCCTCTGGGCGAATATCCCCCTGCCAGGTACGATTTTATTCCAGACCACTGGAGGTAGCCGTGGTAGAGGCCGTTCCACCCTGCCCTCCACACTATTATATCCAGGACTGAAGTCGAACTCTGAATCCGGATCCACAGGCTTCCCAGTGTTTCGCCCCTGAGGAATGTTATCCCGATTCCAAGAATGGCGAGTGCTGCAACTGCGGCGATGATGTGCTGGAACCTGACCCTACCTGTTTCCTTCATCTTCTCGTAGTACGCGGCGCCTAGGGCTATAACGCTGACGAGGACTGGGGTTCTGTAGGCGTAAAGCGCAACCGCAACTGGATACACTAGGGCGTATCTCCTTCCCCTCAGGAACAGGTATACGCTGGAGGGCACGCCGAGGAAATAAGTCAATGCAGTGAGTCTGGGGTTGAGGCTGGTCCTCACAGAGGGGTGGAGTAGTGGAACGCTCCGAAGCATCAGAATCTGCAGCCCTATTATTGCTATCGAGATCCAGAACGCCCATACTATGTACCTCTCATCGATATCCAGTCCCCGGTCGTCCCATCCTATCTCTGCTCCCTTGTACATCCCGAGAATTATTGAAACTGCAAACGCCACGCCCATTGCCATCGTTTTCGGCTCTGCCAGGCCGAGGGATATGAATCCGATGAACAGCAGGGGGATGAGGAGGGGCAGTCCTTTCATCCAGTCCTCACCTCAAGGAGCTTCAGGGGCAGGTTTCTTTCCTCCGAGTTCACGCTGAGTGTCCCGTAGAGGTACACCCTGTAGTCGCCAAGGGACTCCTTGAGAAACTCTATCGGCACCATGTTGGTACTTATAACCGCTCCGTTGCCGCTCACCTGGTTTATCGTGACGGAGCCGTATGAGAGGTAGTCGGCCCGGTACTTGAGCATCCCGAGCTGTATTGGGCTTATCTCTCCCTCTATGTAGATTATGCCACTGAACCTCTCGGAGTAGGCGTCAACGGTTATGTTATCGATTATGCCGTTCAGCTTCCCCAGCCTCGGGGGAAGCTCGTAGACGTAGACCTTTCCGCGGTAGTCCACCTTTATGAGTCTGGCCCTGAGGTCTTCCTTCGTGGCACTCGGGCCCCCCACGCTCAGCACTTTTCCGTTGGATATTATGTTTATCGTAGATCCCTGAACGCTCAGAAGTGTTCCGGTAACGGTCTCTCCCTCAACGGTCTCCACGATTATCGTTACGTTGAATCCTCTGGTCAGGAGTCCAAAGGCATGGTTGGCGGCTTCGTATATTTCGCCGCCCTGATAGTGCTGTGTGTAGTGGTTGAGGGCCAATCCGAGAATCGCCACAGTCACAACAGCGGCCAAAACCTTCTCTCTGTCCATACGTTCTCACCACGCTATCCGCTAGATTCATGTGCTGCTCTGCCCGGTTTTATATGTTTTGGTGAATTTCACATCCCTCATTGGTGCGGTATTCTCCAAATCACATGGTATAGTGTTATTTCATGGCGATTGGCGCGATACGATACGGTCTTCGATGTCCATAACTAGCCACCACGGGTATTACATGTGTGACTAAGCCTGTTAGATCACTCCAAAGAACGAAATCTTTATATCTATGCGACCTTTACAGTATGGATGACCATTACAACATGGAGGTGTCAGGATGAATCGGAAGGCCTTGAGTCTTTTGATTGTTGTAGTGATGCTACTCTCTGCAATTCCAGCGGCGTTATCAGTGCCGGCAGTGGCGGCGACACCGGTGCAGCAGGGCGAGAGTCCCCAGCAGGTCACGGCAGAGGCCCCCAGCAATTTCATACCCGGGGAGGTACTTCAGAAGGAAATTCAAAAGGTTCTGGAGGGTAGCGGGAAGACGGTGCGCCTTATAGTGGCGCCAGACAGGGACCATGAAATTGAGGTTTACAACACCCTCAAGAAACTCGGACGCATCGACCCCATTAGCAAACCTGAGTTCCAGTTCATAGTTGTTGAAATGCCGGCTTCGAACGTTGAAAAGCTCGCCGAGATACCCGGAATTCTGCACGTCTGGAAGGACGAGATGGTGAAGCTCCAGGAGCCCGTTGCTCCGGAGGTTGGAATGGGCGATGTCAGGCCCACAATTCAGGATCCCAAGCTCCCTGACATGTTCATGAGCGTCTTCAAGATCCACGCCTATGACACCTGGATCAACCACGGTGTTCTCGGTGACAACGTCACCGTGGCCGTTCTTGACACCGGAATTGACGTTGGCCACCCCTTCCTCCAGGTCACCCTTGACGGAAGGCCGAAGATAATCGACATATACGACGCAAGTGACGAGGGACTTGTTGAGATCTACTACTCCACCAACACCACCTCTGGAGGTTACATAGCCGTCGATAAGAATGTCACCCTGTTCTGGGGAGCCTACGCCCCTTACTACGGCCATGATGCATATTACACAAACTACACCATGGGGACATACTACGTTGGAAACATCACCGGTGACGACTACTACATAGGCCTTCTCCCGGAGAGGTACTTCGACTTTAACAATCTATCTGGAAACGCTCCTCCGGATTATTATGGAGTTTCCCCCTACATATTTGGAAACCTCAGCGACGTCTATCCGGTCCTCATAGTGAACCAGAGCGGAAACTTCGTCGCGTACATCGACTTCAACCTTGACAACAACTTCACCGATGACCAGCCTATGGGAGTGTTCGATCTCACCCACGACTACGTCACGGTCAATTCCACCAAGGTGAACATTGCCTTCCAGGGCTTCTATGGCGACTTCGCGTACTTTATGTGGGACGCCCACGGACACGGAACCCACGTCAGCGGTACCGTTGCCGGGGTTCCCCTGCCCAATGATCCGGTCTTCAATGGTACATTCACTGGACTCCCCGCGTATGGAGTTGCCCCCAATGCCCAGCTCATGGAGGTCAAGGTTCTTCCGGGTGAGTTCGGATTCGGTGCCACTAGCTGGATAATAAGCGGAATGATATACGCTGCCAGTAATGGTGCGGACGTCATAAGCATGTCCCTCGGCGGCGGAGGCGAGATAAACGACGGTATAGAGAGCCCGGAGAACTTCTACGTTAACTTACTCACCAACAAGTACGGTGTCACCTTCGCCATAGCCGCAGGAAACGAGGGCCCGACCACCAACACCGTCCACTCTCCGGGTGACAGCGACCTTGCCATAACCGTCGGCAACTACGTGGACAACGAGAGGGAATCCTTCTGGTACGGGGTTGATATGGGCATAATCTCCGGTCCGGCTATGAGTTCCAGTAGGGGTCCGAGGGATGACGGTATGCTCGACCCCGACGTCATGGCTCCAGGTACCGACATATTCTCCAGCCTCCCGATGTGGTACACCGCCCTCTACGGCAACCCGTACAGGTACTATGGGATATGGAGCGGTACCTCGATGGCCACCCCGCACGTCAGCGGTGCCGTTGCCCTGATGGTCAGTTACGCCAAGCAGCACAACATCACCTACAACCCGATCATGCTGAAGCGCGTTCTTGAGCTCAGCGCCAAGCCCGTTAACGGGACCCTCATCGACCAGGGCTTCGGCCTCATACAGGTGGACAAGGCCATCGAGGAGCTTGAGAATCTCAGCCAGGAGCCGACCACCTACATTTTCGCCGGAACCACCTACACCGGCTTTAAGAACCCGATCGGTGTCCCGACAATCCCGATATCACTAGCTTACGTTGACTCCAACGGCTACTTCCAGAACGTGTTCGGCTTCCCGTACCTCTATCGGGGAGTCTACATAAGGAACGAGTACCCGGGAAGCGTCCCGATATACTTCTACCCGATGGACTACGTTCAGGACTATGGCCTCAACTACACCGCCTCGGAGAAGGTGTACAAGATAAGCACCAACGTTGACTGGATAATACCCAATACCACAGAGGTTGTTGCGGGCAACGTTACCTTTGGACGGTTCTCCATCAACATTGACTACTCCAAGCTCCAGAAGAGCGGAACCTACGTTGGACTCGTCTACATCGACGACCCCGACACCAGCTACATAGACGGTTACGTGGCTGTCACCGTCGACATTCCGGTGAACCCGAACGGTGAAAGCCATGCCAAGCTCTCCGACACCGAGAAGCCTGGTGAAGCCAAGCACTACTTTGTCAAGATCCCGCGTGGCACTAGGGAGCTCCGCGTCACCCTCCGCGTTCCTGCCGACGCAAACGGTACACCAATGGGCAGGACGACCCTCCTCATCGCCAGGCCGCTTGGTGAGGTCGTTGCTTCATACGTTCCGGGCTACTACTACGTCGGGGCCAACCCCGCGGGAAACGTCTACGAGTACACATGGGTTGTTCCTGACCCTGTTGAGGGGACCTGGGAGATAACGGCCTACTCTAGCATATTCGCCAAGTACTGGAGCGGCTACGACACCTCTCAGTACGAGATTGAGGTCAGCTTGTCTTCTGTATCTGTCACCCCGGAGATAGTCTACAGGGATGTTAAGGGGCCAATAAACACTACGGTTCAGGCGACGTTCACCAACGGATATACAACCTTCAACGCAAGTGTCACTGGATATGGTATGGGCAGACTTGATCTTGCCCCAGGACAGATCAGAAATGTCAGCCAGGACGAATGGGATCTCGTGGGAGCATTGTACGTCGATCCAACCACATACTTCATCAGGTTTGGAATTACCCAGCCGGAAGACCCCACCGCTGACCTCGACCTGTACGTTTACTACTTCCCAACCCTAGAGGACCTCATCAACTTCACCAACTACGTCGAGTATACCGACCAGATAGGGCCGACCAGTGACGAGGTCTTCGAGCAGTTCATGCCAGAGCCCGGTTACTACCTCGTCAAGGTCTATGGCTGGGACACCGCCGGCTACGATCCGATACACTACACCTTCTACTACCAGATGCTCAATGATACGGGCGACGTTTCGGTAGACTCGACACCTTTCGAATTTGCGCAGGGTGCTTCGATGAATGTCAACGCCGAAGTGTCGCTCCATGACAATGGAACATACCTCGGTGTGATCGGACTAACTAACATCGAGACCAATAACGTCCTTACGTATGTGCCCCTCGTGATGCAGGTGGGACAGCCGAGTATGACGATGATAGTCAGTGACAACGCCACACTTGGTAAGATGTCAGTACTCCAGATTAAGCTCATTGACCCGGTAACTGGGAAAGCTATCCACTCCCCGACAAAGGTTGTCATTAACGGGAGGCCATACTATACTGACAACGGTTACGTAGTAATGTACTTTGTGCCGACGTCAACTGAGGAAACATTCGATGTCCAGGCTATCAATGAAATGTACATGGACATCGTAACGACCATCAAAGTTAAGGCCGCTGAGCCTTTCACAGAGACAGTTAAGTCCACTAAGGATATCTCCTCCAGCATTGTGGAAGGAAACGCCACGATTATTAAAGAGCCTGAGGTAAAGGGTACAACCGTTACCTTAACAGTCAACGGAACCACAAATACTACTTCAACGGTAATGGTAGTCCTGCCTAAGGGTGCTGAGGTTACACAGATAAACGTTGAACCAGAGGGACACCTTGTCGACTGGTGGACTGAGGACGGCGAGAAGGCGACTTACCTCTTCGTGAAGGTTAGATTTGCATCCCCCGTCACTGTATCAGTAAAGTACAGTATGCCTCCTAAGATCTCCATCCCGACCCTCAACTTCCTCGGCTACCGCTACTACCACATGTACCTCCAGCAGTTCAATGAGCTCTACCAGAAGGCCCTCGAGCTCGGTGTCGATAACGAGACCCTCCAGGAGGCCCTCAGCTACAATGAAACCGCCGCAGAGTACTACAAGACTGCAGAGGAAATTGCAGGCGGCAATCTGCTGATCAACCTCGGGGACATCAAGCTGCTCCTGCCGCTGAGACAGGCATATCTCCACGAGATGAAGGCAGTGAAGATACTCCAGAAGGCCGTTGAGGAGATTGAAAACTCCGAGGGCTGATGCCCTCAACCTTCTTCCTTTCTCGATTTTTATCAGCTGCCCAACTCTTTTAAACCTGTCCGCGTTTCTCACTCCGGTGGCGCTCATGATATACGTTAAAATATACCGGGTTCAGGGGGAGGTTCTCCTCGCGGCCTGCGATGAGGAGCTCCTCGGAAAGACCTTCAGGGAGGGCGACCTCAAGCTTGAAGTTAAGGAGCGGTTTTATAGGGGAGAACTGGTCGAGGAAGACGCCCTTGGGGCCCTGCTTCACGAAGCCACGATAGCCAATCTTACCGGCGAACGTTGTGTCTCCAAGGCAATAGAGCTTGGCTACGTTGATGAAGACAGGGTCCTCAGAATTCAGGGTGTTCCACACGCACAGATGGCCCGGCTCTTCCTCTGAGCTACCTTTTTAAACCTCTCCCCGCACCAACCACCGGTGAGAGAGATGAGCGAGAGGTTCTGCTACCGGTGCGGGATAAGCGAGAGCGAGGGGGGCCCGCTGATAGACGGACTCTGTCAGGTCTGCTTCAGAAAGGAGAACCCGGTTTTGCTGATTGAGAGGGAAATCAACACGGAACTCTGCCAGAACTGCGGGAGTTACAGGAAGAGGGGCGTCTGGGTTGATCCGGCGAGCTATGACCTTGAGGAGCTTATATTCGAGGTGGCCGAAAACGCCCTCCTGGAGGCCCTCGAGGATTCTTTCAGCGAGAAAATCGTGGAGTACGAGGTGGTCTCCCCGGAGGAGCTTGACGAAATTGACGAGCTTCCTGTTGGACGGGCCGCGGTGGCCTTTGAACCCGCTGACTTTCACCTTGAACACTTTCCGGCGATAGTGACCTACGGGGTCCGTGTAAAGGCCAGGATTCACGAGCTCCAGCGCGAGCTCCACGACGAGACCAGATACGTCACGGTCTATGTCCGCCAGACCGTCTGTCCGCGCTGTTCCAAGTTCCTCGGCGGCTACTTCGAGGCCATACTCCAGGTCCGTGCCGAGGGCAGGCCGCTGACTGAGGAGGAACGGAAGGCCATAGGAAAGCTCGTCGAGGAGAAGGTGGACGAGATAATGCGCAGGGACAGGATGGGCTTCATCCAGGACACCATAGAGAAGGAGGAGGGCATGGACTTCTACATGGGCTCGACTTCAAGTGCCAGGAAACTCGCTCAGGCGATAAAGGAGCGTTTTGGGGGGACGATAAGTGAGGCCTACGAGCTGGTCGGCGTTGACAGACAGACCAGCAGAGAGGTTCACCGCGCGAGCGTGAGCATCCGGATTCCAAAGTTCCAGAGGGGCGATCTGGTGACGGACAGACGCGGTAACGTTTACACCGTGGAGAACGTGGACGGGAAGGGTATGACACTCACCAACTTGGTCACCCGTGAGACGGAGCGCCGCGACTGGAAGACCGTGAAGCGAGAGGGCATAGAAGCGGTGGAGGGCGAAAGAAAGGAAGCCATGGTAACCAGTATAACTCCGACCGAGGTCCAGCTAATGGACATGGAGACGTATGAAACCTATGAACTGGAGAAGCCGCGCATGGAGCTCAGGGAGGGTGAAGTCTATCGCATGGTGGAGGTCGGGGGCAGGAAGTACTTCCTCGGCAGAAAGGAATGACCCGGTTCTGTCCCGCCAATCTTTTTAACCTTAGGTTTTGAACCTCTTCTGGTGATGCTCATGGGGAAGACGGTGGTTATCATAGGCGGTGGTGCGGCCGGAATGAGTGCTGCCTCTCGCGTTAAGAGGCTCAAACCCGAGTGGGACGTCAAGGTTTTCGAGGCAACGGAGTGGGTCAGCCACGCCCCCTGCGGCGTGCCCTACGTTGTCGAGGGCATCTCGCCGAAGGAGAAGCTCATGCACTACCCGCCGGAGGTCTTCATCAAGAAGAGGGGTATAGACCTCCACATGAGGGCGGAGGTTGTTGAGGTTGACCAGGGGGCGGTCAGGGTCAGGGAACCCGATGGGGAGCACACCTACGGGTGGGACTATCTCGTCTTCGCCAACGGCGCCTCCCCCCAGGTTCCGGCCATAGAGGGCTGTGAGCTTGAAGGCGTCTTTACAGCGGACCTTCCGCCCGATGCCGTTGCCATAACCGAGTACATGGAAAAGCACGATGTCAGGAACGTTGTTGTCATTGGAACAGGTTACATAGCCCTTGAGATGGCCGAGGCCTTCGTCGCCCAGGGTAAGAACGTCACCCTCATCGGCAGAAGCGAGCGTATCCTCAGGAAGACATTTGACAAGGAGATCACCGACATCGTTGAGGAGAAGCTCAAGGGCGCCCTCAACCTCCGCCTTCAGGAACTAACGATGCGCTTTGAGGGCGATGGAAAAGTCGAGAGGGTTATCACGGACGCCGGTGAGTACCCTGCGGATATGGTGATCGTGGCGACGGGCATAAAGCCCAACACCGAGCTCGCTAGGGAGCTGGGGGTCAGGATTGGAGAGACCGGGGCCATCTGGACCAACGAGAGGATGGAAACTAGCGTCGAGAACGTCTACGCCGCCGGTGACGTCGCTGAGACGAGGCACCTGATAACCGGCAGGCGCGTCTGGATACCGCTTGCCCCGCCCGGAAACAAGATGGGATACGTTGCCGGAAGCAATATCGCCGGAAGGGACGTGATCTTCCCGGGCGTTCTTGGAACGAGCATAACCAAGTTCCTCGACCTGGAAATAGGAAAAACCGGTCTAACCGAAGCGGAGGCTATCAGGGAGGGCTACGACGTCAGGACTGCCTTCATAAAAGCCGGCACAAAGCCGCATTATTACCCCGGTTCGAAGCCGATATGGCTCAAGGGGGTCGTTGACAACGAGACCAATAAACTCCTCGGCGTTCAGGTCGTCGGCGCCGAGATACTGCCCAGGGTCGACACGGCTGCAACGATGCTCACCGCGGGTTTCACCACGAAGGATGCCTTCTTCACGGATCTAGCCTACGCACCGCCCTTCGCCCCGGTCTGGGACCCGCTCATAGTTCTTGCCAGGGTTCTCAAGTTCTGACTCCTCTCACTTTTTCAGCAGGGCGATACTCCCCCCAATCAGGGCAAGCGCGAGACCAAACGCCGCACCAAATCCCGTCGATGATATGAGTGCCCCGCTTATGGCGCTGCCCGTGATGTATCCCGCCGAGCTGACGACGTTGTAAGTCCCCATTGCACTGCCCTTCTCCTTTTCTCCCGCCCTCTCGCTCACTATGGCGGTCGAGGAGATTCCGATGAAGGCCCAGGAGTAGCCCGCCAGGATGTAAGAGGCGAAAGCCAGCGGAAGCAGCGCTGGGGAGACCAGCATTCCGAGCACCATCGCAGCGAAGGCCCCGGCGCGGAGGAGCAGTCCCTTTTTCAGGATTCCTTCCTTTCCGCCTCTCATTGCGGCCCCAACGCGGGTGTAGTTCATCGCCGAGACCGCGGAGTTGGCTATGAGTGCCAGGTACACAACCTCCCTCGTGTAGCCCTCACTCGTGAGGAGCACCGGCATCTGGGGGAAGTAGAGGCCCGCCGCTATCCAGAAGAGCAGGAAGGCTACGTAGAACCTCCCCAGGCCCTCTGGAAGGCTGAAGTTGGTGTGGAGTATGAAGCTGGGGAAGTAGCGGGCCTTTTCGACGACGTAGTTGCCGAACGCTTTGATAGCCCGTCTGTTGATGTATATCGGAGCCTCCCGTATCATCCGCTCCCCCATGAAGACAGAGGGCAGGCCCAGGATGGCGAAGGCGAGGAACAGCTGGGGCATGGTCAGGAACCTCGACAGGCCGAAACCGAGAACCAGCCCAAGGACCCACCCCCAGCCGCTTATCTCGTTGAACTTGCCGATGGCGTGGTCCCAACTGTGCTTCCTGACGCTCCTCAGCACGAGGGCTATGGGGACCGATAGGGTGGAGGCGAGGAAAAATGCGTATACCGTGTTTACCGCGATGAGCTGAGCCGGGGTCTTCACAAAGGCCATCGCCGTGAGGAAGAGCGGAACGCTGGCAAAGCCGAGGAGTATGAACGGTTTCCTCCGCAGTGTCCCGTCGCTCACCCTGCCCCAGAACAGCGCGCCGAGCATCGAGGCCAGGCTTGCAAGGGCGAAGGTCAATCCAACGGTTGAGGCGTTCCCCCCGAGCTCCAGGAGGTAGAGGCTCACCAGGGCGGAGCTTCCGCCGGTGGCCACCTTGAACGGCACGAAGGAGTAGAACCACCTGGGCATCTTGGGGATGTAGCGGTAGCGGTTTGCTACCGATGCGTTCCTCACCGCGATGGCAACTCTCTGACTCATTTTTCCCACCTTGAGGCCTCCGGGAGGCCGGTTTGGTTTAAAAAGATTCGTGACGCGGAGGATACTGTAATGTTCAGAATGGTTCATTCGGTGGGCCCGGAATAAAGAAGGAAGAAGAAACCCTCATATTTCGAGGACGTATTTCAGGCTCTCGTCGGAGAAACCCTTGAAGCAGCCGAGCTTCAGCTGGAGTATCGCCCTTTCAATGTTCACGACCTTCATCGAGGCCAGGTGGGTCACCCCGGTGCCCTGGAGGAACTCCGGGAGAACCTGTCCTGTGGGGCCTGTCAGGAGGAAAATTCTGGCATTCTTTGCCCTGTCAAGCAGCATGTCGAGGGTTCCGTTGATCATGCAGGAGGCGCTCGCAAGCACCGCGTCCATCTCCGGCAGCAGCCAGTACTCCAGGGAATCGCTCAGCGTTCCCCTGTCCCAGAGCTTCGGGTTTCTCTCGAAGACGTAGAGCTCCAAGCTCCTCTCCCGCAGGGCCCTGACTATCGGCGGCATGTTTCCGATGACCGCTACCTTTTCGATGTCACCGTCGAGCAGTTCCACGGCGTCAATCCACTTTGCACTGCTGAGGTCGATGTAGTACTGCGAAACCGCGTTTATCGCCGCCAGACCGAGGGACCTCTCGATGACGTTGAGGCTGTCGGCCTTTTCAATGAACGCCTCCAGAGCAGGCTCCTCGATGGAGTTGTCGAATCTCTGTATCTCCTCTGGCAGGGTCATGGCAACCCCCAGTGCTTTCCCCCTCTCCCCTTCAACCAGCACGTAGGTGTAGGGGAGGCCAAAGGAGAAGTCCAAGACTCTGAGGTCCTCATCGATGAGCCTCAGGGCCTTTTCCTTGAACTCAGTCAGCAGCATACGAACACCCCGCTTCCAACATTTAGCGCCCCCTGTTTTGACTTCACATCTTCTGATTTTGAACCTTCCGCCCGGGTCTCCGTCAATCCCCGGTGGGCAAACCTTATACGCTTTTAGGTTAACCTAATTCCGGTGGTGACATGATAGCCTTCGGTCCGGTTCCATCGAGAAGGCTCGGCAAGAGCCTCGGCGTGAACAACATACCCGACAAAGTCTGCAGTTACGCCTGCGTCTACTGCCAGATAGGCAGAACCCTGAGGATGGAGGTGGAAAGGAGGGCGTTCTACGAGCCGGAACTGATCTTTGAGGAGGTTTCGAGGAAGGTCGAGAAGGCCGAAGCGGCCGGGGAAGAGCTGGACTACATCACCTTCGTTCCCGACGGGGAGCCGACGCTCGACTTAAACCTGTCCAGAGAGGTGGAAATGCTGAAGAGCCTTGGGATACCACTGGCGATACTCACGAACTCATCGCTGATATGGCGCGAGGACGTGGGGGAGGAGCTTTTTGAGTTCGACTTCGTCTCCATGAAGCTCGACGCGGTGAGCGAACCCCTCTGGCGGAGGGTGGACAGGCCCCACAAGAGCCTGATGCTTGAGAAAATCCTCGACGGCATGCTGGAATTCAGGAACGACTTCGATGGAACCATCGTCACCGAGACGATGCTAATAAACATCGACTACGGCAGCGAGCTCGAAAGAATAGCGGACTTTCTGGCGGAGCTCAAGCCGGACAGGGCGTACATAGGAATCCCAACGAGGCCTCCGGCCGAGCACTGGGTCGAACCGGCGGACGAGGAGACGATACACATCGCATACCAGCTGTTCAGCGAGCGCCTTGGGGAAGAGCGTGTCGAGTACCTCATAGGCTACGAGGGGAACGCCTTCGCCTCAACCGGGAACGTCGAGGAAGACCTGCTGAGCATAACCGCCGTGCACCCGATGAGGGAAGAAGCCGTGAGGGAGCTCCTGAGAAAAGCCGGGGCCGGCTGGGACGTGGTGGAGGGGCTCCTCAGGAATGGAAAGCTGATCGAACTCGAATATGGGGGAAGGCGCTTCTACATGCGCGCCCTTCCGAGCAGGAGAAAACCTTAATTATTCGGGAAACTAGTTTACCGGGGAGGGCCATGTGCGAGTACACCTACGAGAACGGGCAGAGGTGCAGGTTGAAGCCCATCGAGGGCTCCACCTACTGCCCCCTCCACATCCCCTACGACGAGGGCGAGAATCTTTTGGGGGATGAAATAAAAAGGGTGAAGGAGGAGACCTTTCTCAAAAGGCTCAGGATGGGCCAGACCTATTTTGAGGGTGTTTACCTCTACGACGTCAAAATAAGCGATTTCAAAGCCGGGAAACCGATAGTGTTTAAAAACTCCCACATCAGGACGATACTCTTCGACGGCGTTAACGTGCCGGGTGTAACCTTCTACAACTCCACGGTGGGCAGGCTGGTCGTCTTTGAGAGCGAGCTTGGAACGTTCACCGTTCACGGTTCCCACGTTTTCGGCCTGAACCTGCTGCGGGTCAGGTTCTCGAACTCGGTTTACATCAGGAATTCGAGCGTTCGCTACGTTATGATAAACTCGACCGAGTACATCGGCGGTGGAGAGGGGGATGAAAGGGAGTACGGGGAGCGCAGAACCGCGACCGGGAGGATAGAGCTGAGCGACCTGAGTGAAGTCCGCAGGATTGGAATAAATGTCCGCTACCCCCTCCTCAGGCGCATCCTCGAGGAACACGGCATAAAGCCATCCGAATCGCGCGAGAGGGCCGTTAAGGCCACCGCCCTCGTTCTCCGGGACATCGGCTTCGACCAGTCGGCGCGCTTCAAGAGGCAGGTCAGGCTGAGCGTGCGGCGGTTCCACGGCAACCTCGTGCTCGAGAACCTCAACGTCTTTGGCCACGCCGAAATCCTGGGAAGCTGGCTCAGGAATCCCGAGTTCGTGCACACGAGGGTCATGGGCAACCTGATATTCCGGAAAGTATCTTTCCACGGCGACTTCGCCTGGAACTCCACGGTTCTACCCGACATCCCGGTGGAACTCAACGTCGAGGGCTTCGTTGAAGTCGAGGACTGTAAGTTCAACAGCCACCGCGCGGCCGAGGTTCTCTACCGCCTCGCCAGGATAAGCTGGGAGCGGAACGGGGACTTTGAGAGGGCCGACCGCTACTACTACCTGGAGATGGTGGCCAAGAGGAACTCCCGGCTGGGTGGCAGGAGGAGGGGGATTAAAAGGCTCTTCATGAGGATGGAATCCGCCTTCGAGTGGCTCTTCGCGGATTTGACCTGCAAGTACGGCACCGACTGGAAGAGGCCGATACTCATATGGCTCGGCGCCGTCAACGTCTTCTTCCCCCTGCTGTTCTTCCTGACCCGGAGCGTTGAGGGCATCTCCGGAAGCATGGGCTTCCTCGACTACGAATACTTCAGCGTTGTTACCGCGACGACCCTTGGGTACGGCGACTACCACCCGATAGGTGTGGGGAGGGTTATAGCCTCGGTCGAAGCCCTGTTTGGCATGTTCATGTGGGCGGTCTTCCTGACGGTCTTTGCAAGGAAGTACATGAGGTGATACCATGCGCGTTGGACTGATAATCAATCCCATAGCTGGAATGGGCGGGAAGGTGGCATTGAAGGGCACCGACGGCGTTGTCGAGGAGGCCATCAGGCGCGGGGCACGGCCCATCGCGGCCGACGTTGCGAGGCTCTTTCTCCACGAGCTGAGCAACTACGCCGAGGCCAGGGACATTGAGTTCCTGATCGGTCCCGGCCCCCTCGGAGAGGACCTTCTGGCGGAGTTCGATTTTCCCTACGAGGTGATAAGGCACAGGGAGGTAGGCTACCGCGAAGTGCTCGGCGTCAGGATTCCGGATACGGATAGCGACGACACGAAGGAGCTCGTGAAGAGAATGTTAGGACGGGTTGAGCTGATAGTCTTCGCCGGCGGCGACGGAACCGCGAGGGACATCGTGGAGACAATAGACGAGAAGACGCCCCTCCTCGGCATTCCAACCGGCGTCAAGATGTACTCAGGGGTTTTTGCGTATTCACCTGAGGATGCCGCGAGGCTCCTGGTGGAGTTCCTCAGAGGGAACGCCAACCTGGGGGAGAGGGACGTGAGGGACATAGACGAGGATGCCTACAGGCACGATGAGGTTAAGGCGAGAACCTACGGAAGGGCCCTCGTTCCGGTGGTTGAGACCCTGATCCAGGGCAGTAAGGAGAGGATTCCTGTCGATGAGGAGGACGAACTTGATGCGATAGCGGAGGCAGTGGTGGAGGAAATCCTCGAGAACGATGGAATATACTTCCTCGGTTCCGGCTCAACAATAAAAAGAATAAAAGACAGGCTCGGCATCGATGGAACGCTCCTTGGGGTCGATGTTGTGGAGGTCAGAAACGGGAGGACCAGACTCCTCGTAAGGGATGCAGCCGAGAAGGATCTTCTACAGTTTGCTGGAGATAGCCCGAGGGTCATGGTCACCGTAATAGGCGGTCTTGGGTTCATATTCGGCAGGGGAAATCAGCAGTTCTCGGCCGAGGTTCTGCGGGGGATTCCCAAGGAGAACATAATAGTTGTGGCAACGCCTTCCAAGCTCAGGAACGGCTCGCTCAGGGTTTACACCGGCGACAGGGAGGTTGATGACAAGCTGCGCGGCTACATCCGCGTCCGCGTCAGCCCCTGGATGGAGCGGATGGTGAAGGTCGTTTAGGCAGGCGAACCAGAAGCCGTTTATAGAACCTCTTCCTATTTTCCATCGGTGAATCCCATGAAGTACAGCCGTATAGCGGTCAGGCTCTTTGAGCGGGAAGGGGAGGACGTTTTCTACGACCCCGTTTACCACGGCAGGACGCTGAAGGTCTTTGGAATGGACGAGTGGCCGGGGAAGGCCCTGAAGTACTTCGCGGACAGGTACCGCGAGATTGACTACGGGGTCGTTATCTTCGACACGGAGGGAGACTTCCCGGAGGAGGGGTTTGACACTATCATCGGGGTGAGGGACGGCCAGGGAACGGGTCTCGACCCGCTCGCCCTGGCATCGAAAGGACTGCTCGACGGATACACCGCGGCAACGATAGTCCAGACCGTTTACGGGCTCGACAGGAGCCTGACAGAGAGACTTTACGCGGATTTCCTCGCCGGAAAGGTGAAAAGCGTACCCGATGCCCTGAAGTCCGGCGGGAAATACGCCGGGGTTATAGGGGAGAGCTACACACATTTGGATGAGGCATTCTATTCCGGAAAACCACCTGAGTTCGGAAAGAACATTCTGGTTGACCTGGGGGAGACCTACAGCATAACGCTAGCGGGCATAGCCTTCCTCGTGGTGAGCGCGGTGGTCAGACACAGGAGGAACACGATGATAGGCGTCAACGACGCGGCGGTTCTGGCTTATACCACCGCGGGGGGCGCCGCGATACCGCTGATAACCCGCCCAATGAGGGCGAGGGTGACCGTTCTGGCAACCCAGTACGCGATAGACTCGATAATGAACCTTGCCGGCCCGAGCCTTGTTCTCTACCACGATCCGGACATTCAGAGCGTAATCTACGAGACGAACGGCGTTCCACTGGGTCCGATGAGGAAGCACGTCCACAAGGGGGATGGGGCGTTTATCTACCGCACCCCCGAAACGATAAACGTTGAGTGGGGCGAGATGCCCCTTTAACTCCTTAAACTTTTTACCAGCCCCTCCATGACGCCGAGGAAGGTCTCGACCTCCTCAAGGCTGTTGTAGACGTGGAACGAGGCCCTGACCGTGCCGTTTATCCCGAGCTTCTTCATGACTGGTAAGGCGCAGTGGTGGCCGCTCCTTACCATTATGTTGTTCTCATCAAGTATCGCCGCCACGTCGTGGGGGTGAAGGCCCGGAACGTTGAAGCTCACAACTCCGGCGTGCTTCTTTAGGTTCCTCGGCCCGTACCACGGCACTTCCAGCTCGTCGAGCCCCTCTGTTATCCTCTTGACGAGCTTGTGCTCCTGTCTCTCGATTTTGTCGAGGCCTATCCTCTCGATGTACCTTATTCCAGCGGCGAGACCTATCGCACCGCCTATGTTCGGAGTTCCGGCTTCAAAGCGCTCGGGCGGTTCGGTGAGCTTGTATCCCTCCAGTCCAACGTCCTCTATCGTTCCTCCACCTATCAGCGGCGGTTCGAAGATATCGAAGAACTCCTCGTTGATGTAGAGAACGCCTATTCCAGTCGGTCCCATCGGCCCTTTGTGGCCCGAAAGCCCGAGGAAGTCGGCGTTCATCTTTCTGACATCGACCTCCATGTGGCCGGCGCTCTGGGCCGCGTCGACAACAAATATCGCCCCCTCCTCCTTCGCCATCTTTCCGAGCTCCTCGACCTCGTGGATGACACCGAGGGCGTTGGAGACGTGTTGCACAGCCACCAGCTTAGCTCCCCTAATCTTCCTCTCCGCATCGGCCAAATCGAGGTTGCCCTCGTCGTCGCCGTCTATATACTCAAGCTTAAGGCCAAGCTTCTTAGCTAACCTCTGCCAGGGGAGCAGATCGGAGTGGTGCTCGTAGGGTGTCGTTACTATCTTCTCACCCGGCCTGAATATGTGCTCCAGACCGAGGGCAACGAGGTTAAGGCTCTCGCTCGTGTTCTTGGTGAAGACCACCTCCTCAAACCTGGCGTTTATAAACTCGGCGACGACCTTCCTGCTCTCCTCGTACTTATGGGTCGCCATCTGCGAGAGCCTGTGAACCCCGCGGTGGACGTTGGCGCGGTATCTGAGGTAATACTCGTCCATCGCCTCTATCACGGGCTTCGGCGTCAGCGAGGTTGCCGTGTTGTCGAAGTAGATAACTTCGTTCGTAAGGGGTATGTCCTTTCTCACATCTTCCGGAATCCTCATGAAACCACCTCCAGAACTCCAGCGCAGTCGTAGATTATTCGAGCGAGCTCCTCACCCTTCCTTGAGTCCTCAAGGAGCTTGATTATTATCTTGCCGCTCGGATAGACGCTCGTCTCGTAGCCCTCCATTTCGAGAATGAGCATCATCCCCGGCAGGAGCTTCTTCACGGTGTACCCCTTCTCCTTCAGGCACTGGGCGGTTCTCGTGAGGTCGAGCTTCACCTTTCTGTCCCACGAGTAGCCGCTTATGACGACCCCCTTCATCGTTACGCAGGGCTTTGCGATTATCATCTCCCCCACCGGTTGAAATTGGAAAAAGAGCCTTATACGGCTTTCCCAAACCGAAGGTTAAGGACAAAAGTGAGAATCGGGGAAAGGGCTCAGCAGACCCTCGGAACTGGGTCTCCGGCAGGTGGCTCAAGGAAGCGCTTTCCGCCTATGCCGGTCTCAACCAGAACCCTACCCCTGTAGTCCCCTATGACTTCGCCGATTATCGCCGCGTTCCTTCCCCGCTTCGTGCTCCTCATGGCTTTCAGGGCTTCCTCAGCGTATTCCCTTGCAACGGCCATGACGACCTTGCCCTCGTTCGCCACGTCGAAGGGGTTTATGCCCAGCATATCGCTTGCCGCCCTGACCTCCGGCCTGACCGGTACGTCGGATTCCCTTATGAGGATTCCCACGTTGGCCTTCTTGGCCATCTCGTTGAGGGCGTTGCTCAAGCCGCCCCTGGTGGGGTCCTTCATCGCATGGATGTTCTCCCAGCCGATGGTCTCTGCAACCGCCTCGACGACCTCCCATATCGGCGCAACGTCGCTTTCAAGCTCGGTCTCGAAAGCTATGCCCTCGCGGTGGCTCATCAGGGCTATGCCGTGGTCTCCAGCGGTCCCGCTGATAAGAACGGCATCGCCCACCTTCGCTCCGGCGTCGCTTATCGGCCTCTCTGCGATTCCTATCCCGGCTGTCACGACGAAGATGCCGATGTCCTCTTCGACGACCTTTGTGTCGCCGGTGACGATTGGAACGGGGACTTCCCGTGCAGTTTCATCCATCGAGCGAAGGATTCTCCTCAGATCTTCGCCGTCGAAGCCCTCTCCGATTATCATGGAGTTGGCCAGGGCCAGTGGCCTCGCCCCCATCACCGCGAGGTCGTTCACGGTTCCGCTAACCGCCAATCTGCCAATGTCCCCTCCGGGGAAAAACAGCGGCTTGACCGTGTGGCCGTCTATTGTAAACACGAGGTGCTTATCGCCAAAGGGTATCGTTGCCCCGTCGTCGAGTGCGTCCAGCCCTATTCCCCCGGCCGATTTCAGGCTCAGCGTCTTCAGAATAACGTCCCTCAAAAGCTCCTCCATTATTTCTCCGCCGGCTCCGTGTTCGAGCTTTATCTTTTCACCCATCTTCAACCCTCCAAAAGGCCTTTATCCCTCAGGTATGAGTGGGTGAAGTCGAAAAATTCCTCAGCACGCCTTATCTGGGAGAGAGCGTCCTCCTCGCTGAAAAGGATTTTGGAGTAAGTGCTCATACCTTTGTGCCCTCCCTCTGAACCGAGATTATGAGGGGATCTTCGGCCATGCCCGGCCCCTCCACGTAGGGTATCAGGGATATCACTATCCCCCTGTCGATGGCATACTCGTCCCTCGCCTTGGTGATCTCCTCAAGCTCCTCCTCGCTTGGCCACCTTTTCAGGAGCAGCAGAACGTCCACGTCGCTACCTTCGGTAGCATCGCCGCGGGCGTAGGAGCCGAAGAGGATGACATCCACCAGGTTGTCTCCGAGTATTGCCTCAAGCCTCGCCCTGACCTCCCGCAGGATTTCCATGAGCTCTTTCCTCTCAATCGGGGACATCCGTCACACCCGTTTACATAGTCGCTTCCCTTGGTTAAATCATTTCCTCACAGCATCAGGTCCTCCCTTGAGAGGTAGCCCTCCAGGTAGAGGCCACCGAGGAAGGCCTGACCGACGTTTAGTCCGTTGTCGCCGCGCGGAACCTCATGGGTTGTGTGGAAGTTCAGTCCTGCGGCCTCGACGATCTTTCTGGCGGTCTTGACTATAAGCTCGTTGAATGCGACGCCGCCGCTTATTCCAACGTTTTTAACTCCAAACTCCCTCGCCCTTTCTATGGCAGTTTCGGCGAAGGCCCTCCCGAGGGCAAGGTGGGCCGAGTAGGCTATGTCCGCCGGACTGGCGGTGTCCATGACATCAAGTGCCCGGGCGAAGAGCTCCTCCACCCTTATCAGCTCGCCGTCAACCGGAACCTCGAACTTCAGGTCGTTCTTCCCGCGCATCGCGAAGCTCTCCAGCTTCATCGCAGGTTCGCCCTCGTAGTGCCTCCTGTATGCAACGTTGAGGAGAACCGAGAGGGCATCGAGAACCCTGCCTGTTGATGATGCGTAGCTCGTGTTGACATCCTTCGCCAGCTGGGTCAGAACCACGTTGAACTCCACCCTCCCGTAGCGGAGGCTCTCGATGGCCTTCGGACAGCATCTCTCGATTATCCCCTCAAGCTCTTCGACACCGTAGACTTTGCTCAGGATGCCCATCAATGCCCTCAGAGGGTAGTAGCTGGCCAGATCTCCGCCCGGGAGCGGGTAATAGTCTATATGGGCCAGCCTTTCGACGTCCTCGTAGCTCAGGTATATCACCTCGCCGCCCCAGGTGTGGCCGTCGGTTCCGTAGCCGACCCCATCAACGGCTATGCCTATTATCTCGTCCAGCTTCCGCTCGGCCATGACGCTCGCTATGTGTGCGTAGTGGTGCTGCACCTGGAGGAACTCCACGTTTAGCTCGTTGGCCATCTCCATGGCGAGCTTTGTGGTGTTGTAGCCCGGATGCAGGTCTGCGACGATGAGGTCGAACTCATTGACGCGGAGAATCCTCTTGAAGTGCTCTATGGCTTCCTCCATGAACTCAAGAACCTCGACCTTGGAGGTGTTCCCGATGTACTGACTGGGATAAACCCTTCCGTTTTTGACGACGCCAAAGGCGTTGAGAAGCTCCGCCCCGACGGTCAGGCCGCGGTAGCTGAAGGGTATCTCTATAGGCAACGGCACGAAGCCGCGGGAGCGCCTTATCACCGCCCTCCTTCCGTTGACGAACCTGATGACGCTGTCGTCGGCCCTGTTGAGTATCCTCCTGTTGTGGAGGAGGAAGTAGTCCGCAACATCCTTCAGCTCCTCAAAGGCCCTCTCGTTGTCCTTGACCATCGGCATTCCGGGATAGTTGGCCGAGGTCATAACGTAGACCTTTGCCCTGCTCCAGTGGAAGAGTATGTAATGCGTTCCCGCGTAGGGGAGCATGACGCCAATCGTGTGGAGGCCCGGTGCGAGGTTCTCCGGCAGGGGGAAGGGCTCCTTCTTACGGAGGGTTATTATCGGCCTCCTGTAGGAGGTCAGCTCCTCCAGCTCCTCCGGTGAGAGGAATGCGAACTCCTCAACGGTCTCGACGTCCCTCGCCATTATCGCGAATGGCTTCTGCGGCCTGTGGGTTCTCCTCCTGAGTTCAGCCACGACCTCCTCGTTGCTCGCGTCGCAGGCGAGGTGTATTCCGCCGATACCCTTGATGGCCACTATGTACCCCTTGTCTATGAGCTCGGCCGCCTTTTTCAGCGGATCGCCGATGATTTCCTCTCCATCGTTCGTGTAGAGCCTGTAGCTCGGCCCGCAGACCGGACAGCAGACCGGTTCCGCATGGTAGCGCCTGTTGAGCGGGTCTTTGTACTCGCTCTCGCAGAAGTCGCACATCGGGAACTCTCTCATCGTGGTGTTGATTCTATCGTAGGGCAGATCCTCGATTATAGTGAACCTGGGCCCGCAGTTGGTGCAGACGATGAAGGGGTACATGTAGCGCTTGTCAGTCGGGTTGAATAGCTCCCGCAGGCAGTCGTCACAGATTGCTATGTCCGGAGGGATTATCGAGTCCCCGCCTTCCCCGCCCTGGGAGCTCTTCTCGATGTAGAACCTGTCGAAGCCCTGGGGAGGGAGTTCCTTCTTCTTTATCCTGTCTATCCGTGCAAGTGGAGGAAGCTTCTCCCGGAGGTCTCGCAGAAAAGCCGCTATATCCTTCTCCCTGCCCTCGACGACTATCTCAACTCCCGCATCGCCGAGGTTCTTAACGTAACCGCGTAGGTTGTGCTCGTGGGCTATCCTGTAGACGAAGGGCCTGAATCCAACGGCCTGAACGATGCCCTGAACGTGAAGCCGGTAAGCTTTCATTCCTCTCACCGGTTTCTTCTTGGTAATCCGGGCCTTTATAGGTTTCTAAAACCAAAAGTTAAAAACCGGGGAGGAGTTTTCAACCTTTGGTGTCAGAACAAAGCTCCGTATTTGTAGAAGATGCTGCAGGTTCCTTCGTAAGAGACCATGCACGGCCCTATCGGACTCCTGGGCGTGCATGTCTTCCCGAAGTGTGGACACTGCGGTGGCAGGGCAAGTCCGCGCAGTATTGCGCCGCAGATGCAGCCCTTTTCGAGGTCCGGGAGCTCGGGAACCTCCGGGTCGTAGTACGTCCTTATCTCCAGCTCCCTCCACTCCTTCCTGAGTTCGAGGCCGCTCTTGGGTATGGTTCCAAGGGCGCGCCACCTGGCGTCCCTGACCTCGAAGAACATCTCCATGAGCTTCTGAGCAACAACGTTGCCCTCGTACTTTACGACCCTGGTGTACTCGTTGAGTATCTTGGCCTCACCGTTCTTGACCATCCTAACGAGGAGCAGTATGCCCATCAGCATGTCCACGGGCTCGAAGCCGGCTATGACCTGCGGTATGCCGTAGTCCCTTGTTATGTACTCCCAGCCTTTGACGCCTATTATGGTCGAAACGTGGCCGGGATCGATAAGTCCGTGGAAGCGCGTTCCGGCCTTCACGAGGGCCTCAACGGCAGGGGGAGTCAGACGGTGAACGGAGTAAATCTTGAAGTTTTCAATTCCTTCCTCGACGACGGCGTTCAGCATTCCTGCCGCCGGGGCGGTTGTGGTTTCGAAGCCGGGGCTGAAGTGGACGACGGTTCTGTCGGGGTTCTCTCTGGCTATCCTGTAGGTGTCGTAGATTGAGTAGACCACCCTCACGTCGTAGCCCTCGCTCCTCAAGTCTGCAAAGCTCCCGAGCGGGGTGGGTATCTTGTACATGTCCCCGAAGGTGGTCAGGATTATTCTGTCCCCCTCGGCGTAGGCCTCTTTCATAATCTCGCGCATCTTGACGATGTCCTCGACCGGCGTTATGCAGACGGGACAGCCCGGCCCGCTGACTATCTTAATGTTATCCGGTAAAAGTGAGCGTATCCCGGAGCGGGTTACCGTATCTTCGTGCGTCCCGCAGACGTGCATGAAGCGGAGCTCATCGAGGCCCTTTGCCTCCTCCCGTATCTTCCTCACGACCTTCTGGGCCAGTTCCCTGTCCTTGAAGGCGTTCAGGACATCGGTCATCTTCACCCCTCCAGTGCTCTCTCGACCTCTGCCCACGCCTCGAGTATCTCCAGCGCTCTCTCCTCATCCAGCCTTTCTATTGCGAAGCCTGTGTGGACGATTACGTAATCCCCGATTCCGACCTCTGGGAGCAGGTCGAGGCGTACTTCCCTTCTCACGCCCCCAAAGTCAACAACGGCGGTTTTCCCGTGAATCTCAACTACCTTTCCTGGAACTGCCAGGCACATTTTCTCTCACCTGTGATTAGTTCTCGCGGGCCTTTTTAGGGATTTTTTAAACCTCTGGTTTTCAACCGTCAACCCTAAAAGTCCGAAATCCAACGGATATCATGCTCGGTGCGGTTCTTGCCGGTGGCAGGAGCAGGCGCTTCGGGGACGATAAGCTCCTCTTCAGGATAGACGGGAGGCCGCTCATCCTGCACGCCATCGAGAGACTTGAGTCTGCATCGCTGATACGGGAGGTCGTTATAGTTGCATCTGCCGACAACGCGGGGAAGCTGGGGCACCTCGGCTATGGTGTCGTGGTCGATGAGCTCTCTGTCGGACCCATCGGGGGAGTCTATACGGCGTTGGGCCTCGGCGATGCCTTCGTCGTTGCTGGCGACATGCCGCTAATCGTCCCGGAATTCGTTGATTACATAATTCGTGAATTCGGGAAAAATGGAAAAGCAGTCTGCGTTCCGCGCTGGGACAACGGTTACCTGGAGCCACTCCATGCGGCCTATTCTGAAGAATTTAGGGGTTTTCTTGGGGAGAAGATAAAGTCCCGGGATTACGCCCTCAACCGGGCAATAAGGGAGTCGAACCCCTGCTATGTCTCCATAGAGGCCCTTCCAGAGGAATGGCGGGGGAGCTTCTTCAACGTGAACACGCGGGAGGACTTGAGAAGGGTCAGAGACCTTCGGGGGCGTAGATTGGAACGTTGAGTGAGATGCACAGTAGGAGCTTTCTTGTGGTGCTATCCCTTTTGAAAAATGAAAACGGTCAACCTCTTCTCCACGAGTTTCGCAAGGCCCTTTGCAAACTCCACATCGGCTCCTTCAGGGATCCTAATGGCCACAGTCGGCATCTCTCCTCACGCTTCTCTACTCCGGTGTCATGGTTTAATACCCTTTTCCCAGAATCTCCATCAGCAGTTCCACGAGTTCCTCCGCCCGCTCCAGTATTAGTGCACTCGGCTCCTGGAAAAGGCCCAGAACCGCCGGCTGGCAGCCGATGAGGACGAACTCCGCGTTGAGGCGCGTCTTCAGGTAGCCCACAAGAACCCTGAGCGGCAGGCTGTGGGTCGAGACCGCCTCTCCGAGAGTCCCCTCCGGGTCGGCGATTATGACCTCTCCGTGCTCCCCGCCGAAGTCAACCGCATCCACGAAGACCACCAGATCCGGCTCGAATTTTGTTATCTTTCCAGTGTAGCTCTCCGGAACCTCACCGCAGTTGAGAATGAGAACGTTCGGATTATTCACCAGTTCCTTCAGCTTCTCGGCAACGATGACGCCGAAGGCATCGTCCCCCCTAACCTCGTTTCCTATTCCGCAGACGACGACCCGTTTGGCCCTCCTGAGGAGTTTGGGGAATTCCATAGTTTCACCTTTAACGGGCTTTGGGATGGAGAAAAGAAAAACCTTCGCTAAATCCTCTCCGCGACCTCCCGTATCCTCTCCGCGAAGGCCGTCCTCAGGAGCTCATCGGGCTTCCCTATCTTGTCTTCCAGGTCCCTGTACAGCGGTATACCGGTTAGGTAGGGCACGTCAAACCTCTTTGCCAGCTCCTCTATGTCCTTCTCCTCGTCCAGTTTGAGGTTCTCGACGATTCCGAGGATTTTGTATTCCCTTTCCCTCAGAACCTCGATGAGCTTTCTGACGACGTTGATGGCCAGCTTTGACGGTGTTGCCACCACGATGAATTCACCCTTCTTGAGGAAGCGCATGACGTCGAGGAACTGGTCTCCAAGGCCGGGCGGCATGTCTATGATGAGGTAGTCCAGCTCGTCCCAGCGGGTTATTGTGAGGAGTTCTATGAGGGCGTCGCTGACCTCCATACCCCTCATGGGCGTCGGCTTGTCCTCGGAGTAGTAGACGATGCTCATGAACTTTATCCCGTGAACCGCCGGCGGGATTACTCCGTACTCCTCCTCCGGGAACTCCTCTGGCTCGAAGCCGAGGATAACGTGGTCGCTCGCGCCGTGGAAGTCGAGGTCCAGCAGGCCGACCTTATAGCCCTTCTCTGCCAGGACGAGGGCCAGCGTAGTCGAAACCAGCGACTTTCCAACGCCGCCCTTTCCACTGACGACGGGAATGATGCGCTTCACCTTCTCAAGCCTGCCCTCTATGCCCTTGACGCGCGGGTCTATGCTTATCATGCCTCTCCCTCCTTCTCAATCTTTATGCCGCTTATGTAAACCCCCCTGCCCTGCACAACCTCGAAGTCCCTGCTGCCGCACTTCGGACAGGCGAGGAAGGCATGAACGACCTCCGGGATGAAGTGGATGTCCTCCTTTATGCGCTCGTCAAAGCTTCCCTTGACCTCTTTAAGCTTCCATTCGTGACCGCAGTCACGGCACTTGAAAACCGCCTCCTCCTCTACGAACTCTATCTCCGCCCCCTCTCCTATGGTGCCCTTGAAGAGCTCCCTCATCGCGAACTCAACTATCTCTGCGTTGACGTCCTGGAGTTCGCCGAGAACTACCTGAACGGCCATGAGCTTAGACGCGCCTTCTTTTTGTGCGTAGTCGAGGGCGGTTCTAACTATACCATCAGCGAGTGCCCACTCATGCATCTCGATCCCTCCGTTTAAATCTTGATCCCCCACGCTTAAAAATGGACGGGTTTCAAACCTTGGGTTCACTGCCAGTCATTTTCTTCATCCTCCACGCCAGAAGGGCGAAGGTGGCCACGCCGAGGAACGCTTCACCCATCACACCGTTGAGCTCAAGGATTATGTCGTAGGGCACGAACCAGAAGGCCAGAAAGCCAAGGGCGAGGGCGTAGCGGCCCCTTTCGTCCAGATGGGCGGGTATGGAGTAGAAGTGGAGGGTTAGAAGCAGTCCCAAGAGGGCGGGTACAATCGGGGACACGGAAGAGTGGGGAAAGGCCGTGAAGGTGAAGAACAGCGTGAAGGACACCAGGAAGCCGTAGACGAAGGGATGCCCCCTCGGAAGGCCGCGCTTGAAGATGGCTTCCCTCCTCACCCTCCTCGCAAGGAACAGCAGAAGCGCCGTAAGGACGATGGTGAGGGAATACTGGAGTGCCGGTGGACGGTAAGGGACGAGGAAGGTGAAGAAAACCACCCCGGACACCAGAAACGAGACGGACGCAATGATAAGCCCCCTCCTTCCCAGGAGTCTTTCCCCCGAGAACTCGGGGTAGAGGGCATCAACAACCATTATCGGCATGGCTATGCTCATCAGGGAGTGGAATATTGTCAGCCACACCGCCCAGACGGTGTTAACTCCCCATACACGCCCGTAAACGCTGAAGACATCCAGGTCCGGCCAGTCGGGGTTGAACCACGACTTTATCACGAGACCCTCCTCCACGATGCCGTAGATAAATCCGAGGAGCATGAGCCGGAGGTAGCCCCTTCCCCAGCGCACCCAGACCTCTCTGACGAGGAGAACCCCTGCACCGTAGTATGCCCACAGGAACGGGAACGAGAGGGGTTCTGTGAGAACCTCGAGCGGTGGAGTCGAGCCGCTCAGCACCTCGGCGAAGAAAGGTGAGATGAGCGAGAGGATTAAAGCGACCTTGGTTTTGGGGTTCATGTTTGGCCCTCTTCCCGGTTTTAACATCCATCAGATAGAAGGGCTTTTAAATTGAACTACCCACGGTTTTAGGGTGACCTAAAATGAACTATCCGGAGCTTGCGCTGATTGCCTTCGTTCTCAGCATCATCTTCTCGATAGGGGGAGTTGGCTCGGCGATAGCGATAGTCCCGGTGATGGGCTGGCTGGGAGTTCCACTCATGACTGCAAAGCCGGCTGGCTTGTTCATAAACACCCTCTCGATGCTCTCCGCAACGGTCAAGAACATCAAGGCCGGAAAGCTCGATCACCGCTTTGGCCTTCCCATCCTGGTCTCGGCGACCCTAATGGCCCCACTCGGGGCTTACTCCGGGAAGTTCATCCCCCACCGGGGGGTTCTCGTTATCTTCGTGGCCTTCCTCCTTTACTCCGGAACCATGATGTTATTCTTCAGACCGAGGGCGAGGGGAGGCGGAAACCGCATAGCCGAGGGTTCCATCATCGGCGGAATAGCGGGCTTTTTAGGTGGTCTTCTTGGAGTTGGTGGTGGGGGGATAATAAGTCCGGCCCTGATACTCCTGGGCTACGAGCCGAAGAAAGTGGCGGCGACGACGGCCCTGGTGGTTTTCTTCTCGTCGCTGAGCGGGTTCCTCACCTACTGGCGGATGGGGGCTCTGAACTGGGAACTGCTCCTCTGGGTGTCGATTCCGGCCATAGCGGGTGGCTGGCTCGGGACCCACCTGATGCACTTCAGGATGAGCTCGGAGCAGGTGAAAAAGGTGATAGGGGTCATAATGTACGTCATAGCCCTTAAGACGCTCCTCGTTGCGCTGGGCCTTTGAGGAGAAAGTTCTTCAGCGTTAGGGCGCCTGTAACAAGCCACATCGCCAGAAGAAGCCAGTAGAGGGCAAAGCCGAAGTTGACGATAGCGTTTATCCCAAAGGTCGTTCCCACGTTGAAGGTGGCACTGACGTAGGCACCGAGGGGGAATATGAAGGCCCACCAGGCGAGGCTGTACGGTAAATTGAGCTTTCTGATGTAGTGGAGCGTTAAGATTACTGCCATCACGAACCACCAGACGCCAAAGCCCCAGAAGAGCAGGCCGAAGGCCAGGAAAGGCTCCTTGACGGTTATGAAGTCACTCGCCTTAACCAGGGCGTAGAGCGTGCTCGTTCCCGCGCCGATAGGACCCAGGTTTATCCATATTGACGGGGCTATCCCGCAGGGCATCGGCTCGTGGCGGATGAAGCGGAGCATCACCAGCGCGAACAGGGCCAGGTATAGGAAGAAGCCGGAACCCCACGCGAAGAAGTTGATGAAGGCCATGATTTCCCTCGCCGTTCCGCTCGCCAGCGTCATCAGCTTGGCGCCGCTTATGGGAATGACTATCAGCCCCACCGGCGGAATGAACCACGCCGGTGTTATGGCCTTGGTGTCAATTCCCTCGCAGGTGAAGAATAGGTAGGGGATGAGGAAGGCGAAGAAGACCGTGAGTGGAACACCGGCCAGCCAGAATGCCCACGCGATGGTGGTGTTTTCGAATATCATCAGGTAGTCCGCTGAAAGGATCAGCATGGCTATCGCGATGGTGCCGTAGAAGTTCCCGAGAACCGGGTGGTGAAGGTCCCTGAGGGCGTCTTCCCTGTATTTCAACCATCTCAGAATCCAGGGGGCCAGCAGGGCGAAGAACAAAACCGTATTGAGGTAAATCAGGAACTCTGCGAAGCTTCCCAGGAGCGGCAGTTTCTCGGAGTAGGCATTGCTTACGAGGGCCAGGGCGCCGGTTCCCATAACGCTCGCGAACCAGCTCGGCGCGAAGTCTTTGATTCCCATGAGACCACCAAATTAAATGAAAAAAATTTCATTTAAAAACCTTTTCACTGGTGCTTCGTCGCCTCTATCCTCTCCCTCCAGTGGGGATCGACCTCAAGAACCTGGTGTATGAAGGCCTCAACGACGTCTTTAACCCTTCCATGGGCGCCGGTGACGACGGCTATCCCGAGGCTCTCGAAGTACGCCATGGCCTTCCTGCCCATCCCGTAGGCGAGAACCACATCACCGTCGTGCTCCTTGATGAAATTCGGAAGGTCGCCCGGCCCGTGCTCTTCGAAGGGAACCTCGACGACTTCGGCGCCCTTGATGGTGCCATCGTCAACCTCAACGAACGCGAAATATTTCGCCCGGCCGAAGTGTTCGCAGACCTCGCTTTCCAGCCCTCTCTCATCCTTCAGGGGAACCGCGATTCTCATGGGATCACCACTATTATGAAAAACCCTTCACATATAAAGATTGTGCATATGCACACTGATCTGGGAGAAGATAAAAGGGGAATCAGAGCTCCGCCTCGCCGAGGAACTCCAGAAGGTCGAGCAGGCGCTGGTCCTTGACCTTTTCCAGGGCTTTGCTCGCCTCTTCTCCCTCTATTTTGCCGTCCTTGTAGAGGGCTATGGCCTTCACGGCCTCGAAGAAGTCCGCCAGCTCCGGGAGCGCCCTGGCGAACATGTCCATGTGAAGGTAAACCGTCTCGAAATCGTCTTCGAGCATCAGCTGCCAGAGGATATCCATCAGTGAGCCGAAGGCCACGTCCTCATAGTCCGAGCCCCTGGCGTTGACGAGGGCGTAGAGACACTCCTGCAAAGCGGCCTCGTAGTTCTCGTCCTCCTCGAATATTTCCTCGAAGCTCAGGTGTATCTCCACGAGAAGGTCTTTTTTGTCCTCCGCCAGCGGGAGCAGTCCTGCAAGCATGGCCTTTGCCTCGTAGGTCTCACCCGCCTCGAATACCACGTAGGCCCTGTGTATGTCTATTCTGAGAATCTCCTCCTCTTTTCCGAGTTCTTTGTAGATGTCCTTTGCTTTTTCCATTAGCTCGATTGCCTTTTCGTACTCCTGAAGCTCCTCGTGGATGAGGGCCATGCTGTAATACACCTTTGCCACGTTCTCTTTGTTGCCCCTTGCGGTTTCCTCTTCCAGGAGGGAGCGGTGGAGGTCGAAGCTCTTCTCAAGCTCCCCGATGAGGTAGTACAGATCCGCCAGCTCGAACTTAATCTCAAAGGTGTCTTCCTCTTCGACCAGCTTCTCAAACTCGCTCAGCTTGTCAATCCCCAGAAGCTCGCTGAAGTAGTAAACGGTGAGCTTGTAAAGTTCAAAGTCTCTACACTCCAGGGCGAGCTTTTCGGCCTTCTCGAGAACCTCTTTAAGCTCCTCGTCGCCCAGCTCGTCAACCCTGTGGTACAGAAGGTCTGCGACCTTTTTGCAGTCCTTTTCCTCGATTGCCTTCAGAATCTCCTCCATCTCAGAACACCTCAGAATAATTAGCCGTCCGGAAGTATTTAACGTTTGGCATGCTTAGGTTTTTAATCTCAGCGTGGAAACTATGAACATGCTTGAAGTGATTTTCCTCGGCACGGGCGGCATAATGCCCACCAGGGAGAGAAACGTTCCGGCCATAGCGCTCCGCTACAGGGGCGAGGTTATACTCTTCGACGTCGGAGAGGGCACGATGAGGCAGATGAACACCGCTAAACTCAGCCCGATGAAGGTGGAGAAGATCTTCATCACCCACTTCCACGGCGACCACTACCTTGGCCTGGCCGCCTTGATACAGACGATGAACCTCTGGGACAGGGAAAAACCCCTCCACATTTACGGCCCCAAGTACACCTTTGAGTTCGTCCAGCACTTTCTCCAGAGCGGCTTCTTCAGGCCGGGTTTCGATATACACGTCCACGAGCTTGGCGAGACGAGGCTGAAGTTCGGGGACTACGAAATCTGGAGCTTCAAGGTCGAGCACGGGATTCCGGCTCTGGGCTACGTCTTTAAGGAGAAGGACAGGCGGGGGAGGTTTCTGCCCGAGAAGCTCGCCCAATACGGCCTGAGCGAGGGGCCGGTACTCGGGAAGCTCGAGCGGGAGGGTCAAATCGAGTGGAACGGCCGGATAATCCGCCTCGAGGACGTCACCGGGCCAAGGAGAAAGGGCCTCAAGGTCGTCTACACCGGCGACACCGAGCCCGCGGAAAGGGTCAGGCTCTTCGCGGAGAGGGCAGACCTGCTCATCCACGAGGCAACCTATCTGAATCCCGCCCACAGGGGCGATAGCTATCACTCGACGGTTGAGGAGGCCTGCGAGACGGCCAGGAGGGCCAAGGTTAAGCTCCTTGCCCTCTTCCACAGGGCCTTCCGATACACCTACGACGAATACCTGAGCGAGGCCTCGCGAATATGCCGCGAGTTCGGGGTTGACTTCGTGGTTCCGCGGGACTTCGACCTTTTGATGTTTAAATCGGGCAAATTCAGCGTGAGAAACCTTCTGGAGGAGAGAGGATGAGCTATCTTCGCTACGTCAAGCTCATAGGCACGATGCACGTTTCGCCGAAGAGCAGGGAAGAGGTGATCAGAACGATACTCGGTGAGAGGCCCCATGCCGTTGCGATAGAACTCGACAGGGCGCGCTTCCTGGCCATGAATGAGAACAGACGCATGACCCTCGAGGAAGCCCTCCGCTTCGGCAGGAAGGGGCTGATAAATTACGCACTCGCGAAGGTCGAGGAGAGGCTCGGGGAGGAGTTCGGGATGGCACCCGGGGAGGAAATGAAAGCCGCTATAAACGCCGCCCAGAGGTTGGGTGTTCCGCTCTACCTCATAGACGAGGACATAAACGTCATACTCTCCAAGATAGCCGCCGCCCCGGGGAGGGAGAAGCTTCTCATGGCCCTGGAAGCCCTGGGAATATTCCTGCCCGTTAGGCTCGGCGAGCCCTCCGACCCAATGGCGGAGTACAGGGTCATGATGGTGCAGTTCAAGCGCCGCTATCCCTACCTCTACCGCGTTCTGGTCGAGGAGAGGAACGAGGTCATGGCGAGGAACCTGATCTCGATAGTGGAGAACCTAAAGCTACGGGGGGTCAAGAGGCCGAGGGTCATAGCGGTCGTTGGCCTCGGCCACAAGCCGGGGATAGAGCACCTCCTCGACAGGGCCAGGGAGCAAAGGTTTCTCTCGCCATACTGGGCCGCAGGGGCGATGTGATAACCCTCAGAGGAGAGTCCCCCGGGGACTTCGATTGGTTCGTTTCTTTCGTTACTTTTATATTTAGAACCGCCCCAGCATTCTTGGGGATTCGCCATGAAGGACAGACTCGAAAAGATGCTCAACGTCAAGATTCTTGAAATCGAGGAGCTTGAGGACAGGATAGTCGTTTACGTTCCGGAGGATCAGGTGAGGATAGCGGTGGGGAGCGGCGGTGCCGCCGTTAAAGCCGCCGAGCTTGTAATCGGCAAGAAGATTGAAGTAAAGGGCAAGTGAGCCTCCCCGTGGGGCGTTTCGATGGGCTATGAACCGTGGAAGGACGTTCACAGGGGCAGCATGGGAAGGAGGGAGATCGAGGATTTGCTGATTTCTTTTCTAGTCCTCGCTCTGCTGTTTTCCAACTTTGACCCCTACGCGATTCCCTACTCCCTCATCGCCGTTCTAACAGCCTTCATCTTCCACGAGCTCGCCCACAGGCAGGTGGCGCGGCACTACGGCTACAGGGCGTATTACAAACGCTGGGACACTGGCATACTCATGGCGCTCCTCGTGGGCATAGCGACGCGCCTTCTCACCGGAACGACCTGGATATTCGCCGCCCTCGGTGCCGTTCAGGTTCACGCTCCCTACGCGGTGGATTCCAGGGAGGCCTTTGGAAAGATATCCCTCGCGGGCCCGCTTACCAACATAGCCGTCGGCGCTGCCGCACTGGTGGCCCTGAGAGCAGCGGTTCCGTTCACTCCCCTCTGGTGGGTCATCAAGACGACGGCAACGGTCAATCTGTGGCTGGCGTTCTTCAACCTGCTCCCGTTCCCGCCGCTGGATGGCTCCAAGGTCGTCCGCTGGAACGCCGGCTACTGGGCGGTCTCCATCGGCGTCGCCTACCTCCTCTTCAGACTGCTGTAACACTTTCGGTGATACAGAAGGGAAAGGTTAAATAGCCCCACCTTCACTTCTATCACGGTGGTTCCAATGGAGTACAAGAATCCGCTGGGTGTTGATATTGACCTCGAAACCGGCGTCATTCCCGGGGCCAAAAAGCTCGTCAGAAGGCTCAGCGACCTGAAGGGATACTTCGTCGATGAAAAAGCTTACGCAGAGCTTCTCAAGGAGAACCCGGTTGTCTACGAGGTTTACGCGATTGAGCAGGAGGAGAAGGACGGCGACCTCAACTTCGCAACCACCGTCCTCTACCCGGGTAAGGTCGGAAGGGAGTTCTTCTTCACCAAGGGCCACTATCACTCCAAGGCAGACAGGGCGGAGATATACTACGGCATCAAGGGAAGAGGCGGAATGCTCCTCCAGACGCCCGAAGGAAAGGCCGAATGGATAGAGATGGGGCCCGGAACGGTTGTCTACGTTCCCCCCTACTGGGCGCACAGGACCGTTAACACGGGCGACGAGCCGTTCATCTTCCTGGCGATATATCCCGCCGACGCAGGCCACGACTACGGCAGCATAGCCGAGAAGGGCTTCTCCAAACTCGTGGTCGAGGAGAACGGTGAGGTCAGGGTCGTTGACAGCCCGAAGTGGAAGGAGTGAACCTTTGATTTTTCTTCTTCTCACCGCAACCCTTATTAACTTTCAGCAGTTACATCACTCCCGGTGATACAATGTCCTGGGACGCTCTCTACTCATCGGCCTTCAATAAAGTCCGTGAAAACATTGGGAGAATCGGTGGGGTTCTCCTCGCGTACAACACGAACATCGACGCCATAAAGTACCTTGACTCCACGGACCTGGGGCGGCGGATAGAGCTGGCCGGAAAGGACGAGGTTCTGGGGTACTCCGAGGAGCTTCCGGAGAAGATAACCTCCATTGAGCATCTCTTCGGTGGAATTCTCTGGAGCATCAGGCGCGGAAAGGCGGCGGAACTCTTCGTCGAGAGCTGCACAGTCAGGTTCTACATGAGGCGGTGGGGCTGGGACGAGCTCAGGATGGGGGGCCAGGTCGGAATAATGGCCAACCTCCTCGGCGGCGTTTACAACGTTCCGGTCATAGCCCACGTTCCCCAGGTTTCGAGGCTTCAGGCGGACCTCTTCAAGGACGGACCGGTCTACGTCCCCAAGGTCGAGAACGGGAAGCTTAACCTCGTCCATCCAAAGGAGTTCCTGGCCGACGAGGAGAACTGCATCCACTACATTTACGAGTTCCCGCGCGGGTTCGAGGTTCTCGGCTTCGAGGCACCCCGCGAGAACCGCTTCATTGGCGCCGCCGATGACTACAACCCGAACGTCTACATAAGGCCCGAGTTCACCGAACACTTTGAGGAGATAGCGAAAAAAGCCGAGCTGGGAATCATCAGCGGTCTCCAGACTCTAACGAGGGAGAACTACAGCGAGCCTTTTGAGGAGATGGTGCGCCACCTCGAAATTCTGAACGCGAGGGACGTTCCGGTTCACCTTGAGTTCGCCTTCACCGCGGATGAGACCGTCAGAAGGGCCCTGATTGACGTCCTGGGCCGTTTCCACAGCGTCGGCCTCAACGAGGTCGAGCTCGCCTCGATAATGGAGGTCATGGGTGAGAAGGGCCTCGCTGAGAAGCTCCTCGCCGACGACCCAGTGGACCCAATCGCGGTCACCGAGGCCATGCTCAAGCTCGCCGAGAGAACTGGTGTTAAGAGGATACACTTCCATACCTACGGCTACTACCTCGCCCTGACCAGCTATAAGGGCGAGTTCGTCCGCGACGCGCTGCTCTTCGCGGCACTGGCTGCCGCCGCCAAGGCGAAGCTCGGCGACGTCCGCTCGATAGACGACGTGGTCAAGGCCATGGACGTCCCGGTGAACGAGAATGCTGGAGCGGTGGAGGAGAAGCTTGCCGGGGAGTACTGCATGAAGAACGGCATCGCTGAGATCGATGGCTACCAGCTCTCCTTCGTTCCGACGAAGATAGTAACGAGGCCCAAGAGCACCGTCGGAATCGGTGACACAATATCCAGCTCGGCCTTCGTGGGCGAGTTCGCCCTCCGTTAAATTTCATTTCTACGCCAAAGTTAAAAACAGATGGGCCCAAGTATTGTCCAGAAATCAGGGGTGGTTACCATGAAGACGCTTATTCTTGCGGGGGGCAAGGGAACGCGCCTCTGGCCGCTGAGCAGGGAGCTGATGCCGAAGCAGTTCGTTCGGTTCCTGGACGATCGTTCCCTTTTCCAGAGGACCGTGGAGAGGGTGCTCAATCTGGGGTTCTCGAAGTCGGATGAAATATTTGTCGTGACCAACAAGGCGTACAGGTTCAGGGTTCTCGACGACATCAGGGAGCTTGGCCTGGAGCTTCCGGAGGAGAATATCCTGCTCGAACCGGAGGGAAAGAACACCCTGCCGGCCATCTACTGGGGCATAAAGCAGGTTGAGGAAACGTTTGGGGACTCAATCGTCGCCGTTCTCCCGAGCGACCACCTGATAGAAGCCAACGAAGCCTATGAAAGGGCTTTCAGGAACGCGGAGAGGCTCGCCCGGGGGCATCTGGTTACCTTCGGGGTAAAGCCGACCCGGCCCCACACTGGCTACGGTTACATAAAGCCGGGCGGGGCCCTGCGGGAGGGTGACGAGCTCCTCGGCTACCGCGTCGATGAGTTCAAGGAGAAGCCGGACTTCGAAACTGCCAAGCGCTACGTTGAGAACGGCTACTACTGGAACAGCGGCATGTTCATGTTTGATACCGAAGTCTTCATTGAGGAGATCCATCGACACGCCCCCGACGTGTACGAGGCCTTTGAGAACGCCGAAAGTGTGGATGAAGCCTACCGCGCCGCCCCTGACATCAGCATAGACTACGGAATCATGGAGAAGACGGACAAGGCCGCGGTGGTGCCCCTTAACGTCTACTGGAACGACCTGGGCAGCTTCGACGCCATCTATGAGGTTATGGGGAAGGACGAGAGCGGAAACGCCGTAAAGATTGGCAGCAGGAAGTCGGAGTACATTCCCCTGAACTCCCGGAACAACCTCGTGATGACGGAACGCCTGACTGCGACGGTCGGTGTTGAGGACCTTATAATAATAGACACGGACGACGCCCTTCTCATCGCGCACCGTGGGGAGAGCCAGCGCGTCAAGGAGGTTTACAAACTGCTCAAGGAGCGCGGAGACGAGAGGGTCTTTGTCCACAGGACCGCCTATCGTCCCTGGGGAAGCTACACTGTTTTGGAGGAGAACGAGAGATACAAGATAAAGCGCCTCACCGTTCTGCCCGGCAAGAAGCTCTCCCTTCAGATGCACTACCACAGGAGCGAGCACTGGGTTGTCGTTAGGGGAACCGCTAAGGTCACCGTTGGGGACAGGGAAATCCTCCTCCGGCCGGGGGAGAGCACATTCATTCCGGCAGGAGTTAAGCACCGCCTTGAGAATCCGGGGAAGGTCGTTCTTGAGGTCATAGAGACCCAGATTGGGGAGTACCTCGGTGAGGATGATATAGTTCGCTTTGCGGACGATTTCGGGAGGGATTGATGATGACTGAAGAATCCGAAAAGAAGGAAAAGAAGGAGAAGGTCCGGAACTGCGGGGATGAATGGGAGCGGTTCAGCAGCTCCATATCTTCCCTTTCGCTCAGCCTTCTGCCCACGCTGCTCTTCGTGCTCATAATGTCCTACATAATCGTCGTGGGGCTTCAGAACGCCGATATAACCTTTACAGTTCAGGGCCAGGAGGTCACCATAACCTACCCGCAGATAGACATACCCGTGGACTACTCCGCCATAAAGAACGCAGTGGTTTACCTATTCGCCGCGATACTGATAGGCATACCCGTGCCCCTGCTCTCCGGCAAGTGGAAGCCGCTGAAGATACTCGTCTCGCTGATTCAGGCTGGGGCGTTCGTCTACGGCCTCTACATCTTCGTGATGATGATAATCAACTTTGCCAGTGCTCTAATGTGAGGTGATTGCAATGGGAAGGCTCTTTGGGACCTTCGGCGTCAGGGGGATAGCCAACGAAATGATAACGCCAGAGTTCGCCCTCAAGATGGGCATGGCCTTCGGAACGATGCTCAGGCGCGAGGGCAGAAGGAGGCCCCTCGTAGTGGTCGGAATGGACACCCGCGTTAGCGGGGAGATGCTGAAGGACGCATTGATAAGCGGCCTCCTCAGCGTCGGCTGCGACGTCATAGACGTTGGAATAGCGCCAACCCCTGCAATACAGTTCGCGACGGCGCACTTCAAAGCCGATGGCGGCGCCGTGATAACGGCGAGCCACAATCCACCCGAATACAACGGCATAAAGCTGCTTGAACCCAACGGCATGGGGTTGAAGAAGGAGAGGGAAGCGGTAGTTGAGGATGTTTTCTTTAAAGACGACTTCGACAGGGCCAGGTGGGACGGGATAGGCGATGTCAGGAAGGAAGACGTCATCAGACCCTACATCGAGGCGATAAAGAGCAGGGTTGACGTTGAGGCCATCAAAAAGCGGAAGCCCTTCGTTGTCGTTGACACATCCAACGGCGCGGGTAGTTTGACGCTTCCCTATCTGCTCAGGGAGCTCGGTTGTAAAGTGGTGAGCGTGAACGCCCATCCCGACGGCCACTTCCCCGCGAGAAACCCCGAGCCCAATGAGGAGAACCTGAGGGGCTTTATGCGGATAGTCAAGGCCCTCGGAGCGGACTTCGGAGTCGCTCAAGATGGCGACGCCGACAGGGCAGTGTTCATAGACGAGAACGGCAGGTTCATACAGGGCGACAGGACCTTTGCCCTGGTTGCCGATGCCGTTCTGAGGGAGAACGGCGGTGGACTTCTCGTCACCACCATAGCCACCTCCAACCTGCTCGACGATATAGCGGAGAGGAACAACGCGGAAGTCATGAGAACCAAGGTCGGCGACCTCATCGTCGCCCGTGCTCTTCTCGAGCACAACGGGACGATAGGGGGAGAGGAAAACGGCGGCGTTATCTTCCCGGACTTCGTCCTCGGCAGGGACGGGGCGATGACCACAGCCAAGATAGTCGAGATTTTCGCAAAGTCGGGCAAGAAGTTCAGCGAGCTGATTGATGAGCTTCCGAAATACTACCAGTTCAAAACGAAGAAGCACGTTGAGGGCGACAGGAAGGCGATAGTGGCCAGGGTGGCGGAGCTCGCTGAAAAGAAGGGTTACAGGGTGGACACCACCGACGGAACCAAAATTCTCTTTGAAGACGGCTGGGTACTCGTGAGGGCCAGCGGAACGGAGCCGATAATCAGGGTCTTCAGTGAGGCGAAGAGTGAGGGAAAGGCCGAGGAGTACCTTAAACTTGGGCTGGAGCTTCTGGAGAGGGTAATTGGGGCTTAGCCCCGTTTCCACTCTTCCAGCAGTTTTCTCCCCTCTTCCGCGCTCCTTGGAACCCGCAGGCCCAGGCTCAGGAAGAGCTCGGCCAGGGGAGGGACATCCAGATTGTGCTCCCTAAGGAGCTCTGGATTTCCAAGTACCTCTTCGGGAGTCCCGACTGTGATAATCCTTCCGCGATCCATAAGGGCTATCCTGTCGCAGAGCGAGAGGTAATCTGCCTCGTGGGAAGCAAGGATGACGGTTTTCCCCTCCCCCTTCAGTTCGAGCATGAGCTCCCGCATCAGCCTCTTGCCCCTGAAGTCGAGGTTGGCGAAGGGTTCGTCGAATACTATTATCTGTGGCTTCATGGCAAGGACGGTGGCTATCGCTATCCTCTTCTTCTCCCCGAAGCTGAGCTCCTTCGTTTCCCGGTTCGCATATTCTGCCATGCCTACTTTGTCAAGCGCCCACATAACGCGCTCTTCGAGCTCCTTTCCCCTGAGGCCAAGGTTGTAGGGGCCGAATGCAACGTCCTCAAAGACGGTCGGCGAGAACAGCTGGTCGTTGGGGTCCTGAAAGACTATGCCAACTTTTCTCCTGACCTCTTTCGGGTTCTTCACCGGGTTGACGCCGTCTATGAGCACCTTTCCCCTTTTGGGCTTCAGTATGCCGTTGAAGTGCAGCATCAGGGTGCTCTTTCCGGCTCCGTTCGGGCCGAGGAAGCCGAAAAGCTCGCCGTCTTCGATAGTAATGTTTATACCAGTGAGTATTTCCCTGCCGCCGTAGGAAAAGTGGACGTTCCTCAGCTCAATCATATCAGCAGACCCCCCAGTGCCAGTACCGAAAGCAGGACCGTGTGAATACTGGGTTTTGGCTCTTCCACCCTTGGAAACTCCCCGAAGCCCCTCGATAGCATGGCCCTGTAAATCCTTCCATTTCGCAGGTATGTCCGCAGGAATATCTCGCCGATGAGGGAGCCGAGCTTTCTGTAGTATTCCCTCTTTCCGATTCCAAAGGCCCTTGAGTCGAGGGCGCGCTTCATTCTCGTTGTCTCGTCCACGAAGAGGTCGAGGTAGCGGTAGGTGAACGCCAGTGTGAGGACGAGTATCCGCGGGAATCTTAAGGCTTCCATCTCGGCGAGTATCCTTGAGAACCCGACGGAGCTGGTGATAACAACAGCGGTTCCTGCCGAAAGGAAGGCCTTACCGAGGAGCAGGAAAAAGGAATAAACGCCCTCGTGGGTTATCGGGCCGAAGGGAGTGTCTACGAGCGTTTCGCCCGGATTGAAAAGTGCAAGAATGAAGAGCAGCCCTTCGAAGCCGAGGAGGAAGCCGAGGTTCTTGAAAACGCTCTTCTTCGGCCTCATTGTGAGCACAACAACCAGAAACAGAAGCGCAAAGTAGACTAACTCGGTGAGGCTCTTTCTCGTGACCACTCCCATAGCATAAAGGAAAATGAAGGGCAGGTACACCTCAGGCACCCTTCGCGAGCTTTGCTAAACCGTAGCCAACCCCGAAGGTTAGGATGATTCCGAGCAGTCCCATGACCACGCTCTGGCCCCAGGTTTCGCCGTAATCGAGGGGAGCGTGGTAAACCGGGTTCTCCTCAAGGCCGACTTTCTCCATAGTGGCTTCGAGTCCATCCGGATTGCTTGAAGCCAGCGGCAGCACTATCGCCAGCACGACGGCTATAACTACCAGCCCTTTGAAAACCGTTCTCATGCAGGCACCCCCTCCACCGATGGAAGCTTTGCCCTCACGGCGTAGACTATCAGGACGGTGAGTACCGCTTCACCGATTCCGATTATCGAGTGGTAGCCGGCCATCAGGGTAAGGACTTTGAAGAACGGAAGGCTGTGGCTCAGGCCTATCTCGACCGATGCGAGGGCAGCTCCAAGAACGACGGAGAGCCAGGCAGCAAAGCCCATGGCAAAGGTTTCGTTGAGGGACTTGAGCTTGGTATAAATGCCGTAGCCTACGATGGCCCCTATCAGTCCCATGTTGAGGATGTTTGCGCCGATTGCCGTTATTCCTCCGTCCCCGAAGAGGAGCGTCTGTATGAGCAGAACCGCGGTCATGACTATTACCGCCGCGTAGGGTCCGAGCATTATCGCAACCAGCGTCGCCCCGAGCAGATGACCGCTGACGCCCCCTATTATCGGGAAGTTGACCATCTGCGCCGCGAAGATTCCGGCCGCGAAGAGGCCCAGGAGGGGTATCTTCTCCTCCGGGAAGTTCCTGAGCTTTTTGGCCGCGTAGGCTATCCCGGCTATCGTTATTGCGTAGGTAATCACTATTACCGGTGTACTCAACAGTCCATCCGGGATATGCAACCTAAACACCTCCGGTGGTTTTTGTTGTGCTATCAATGGAATAAATAGTAACACGAAATAAAAGCGTTTTTTAAACCGGGTATTACCAACCAAAGGTTGAGAACAGTGATTGTGCCGCCTCGTTACAGAAAAGAAATGGGATGGGCTCAGAGGTAGCCCCTGTCTTCCTCCTCCGGGGCCGGTGGCATCTGCTGCTCCAGCATGGCCCTCTGCATCTCCTGGACCTTCCTGAGTATCTCCTCAGTCTCCTTGGCGCGCTCTTCGAGGGCGGTCATGTCGAGCTCGATGCCCAGTATCTTCGTCACCGCCAGGAGGACCGATTTCGCCGCCTTTGCATCGACGATGTACCCGAGACTCTCGCCGAGAAGGCTTACCCCGTACATCGAGCGGAGCTTGCCCATGCCGAGGAGCAGTCCGGCGGCACCGACTATCGCTCCCCCTTCGTCCTCGCGCCAGATAACCTCGACCTGACAGCCCTCGAGCTTTCTCTGATAGTGCTCAACCAGCTCCTCGTGGGTTACAGCCGCCAGAACCCTCGGCTCTCCCTGGAGCTCGGGCACCTGGTAGCCGCCCATCGTGATTATCTCGCGAACGCCAAATTCGTTAACGAAGTCCAGCATCTTTCCGACGACCTCGAAGTGGCCGGGGCTGTCCGTTGGCGGAACCTGCTGGTCGCCGGTGATGATTATGATGTCCCTTCCGTTCTCGTCCGGGTTCTTCCAGTAGTAGAACTCGTTCTTCATCAGCTCGACGACTGAGTTCTTCTTGATGAGAACCTGGTGCATGAAGTGCGGCGAGTAGAGCTCGGCAAACTTGACCGCGTTGAGTTCCTGAATGAGGTGCTCGGCGGCGAGCTTTCCGACCAGCCCTATACCGGGCAGGCCCTCTATGAAAACGGGATCTCTGAGCTGGGGCCTCTCATAGACGTGAATAACTGACTCCTTCATATCAATCCCTCCCGACAATGCCCAGCTGCTCGCGCTTCAGCCTCCTTCTGTACTCCCCGTAGGGGTCCTCCGGTGAGAAGCGCGGCGGATGGGCTACCTTTGTTTTAGCTCCGCAGACCGGACAGATTTCCTTGAGGGTGTAGCGCCCACACTCGGGACACTTCCTGATCCGGAAGTGCATCATGAACCCCTCTTCTTGACCTTCTTAATGCGCTTCTCCTTCCTGATGAGCGTCGCTTCGCCGCCCGCTTCCTTTATGACGCGGAGTATCTCCTCGGCTATGTTCTCAAGGACCTCCTCCGCCTTGTAGTAGTCAGGGGCGGTGATGTCGATCCTGTACCTCGGAGCGCCCTGGTAGGAGAACTTGACCTCTATCTCCTTCTCCTCGTTGGCCCTGTCCCTCGCCCTGATGAGGGCCTCCTTGATTATCTCTATACCGTTCGGCTTCGGAACGGTTATCTCAAACTCGGCGTCGATGGTGACGGTGGGTATCTCAACGTAGGCCTCAATTACCGGCTTCAGAGCCTCAATCCACTCGTCGCTGATGAGGCCCTGTAGAACCTCCATTCCGTTCTGGGCTGCGTCCTCGAAGGCGGCATAAACTTCCCCGTACTCCTCTTCGAGCGGAACCCAGACCTCGCGCCAGGCCGTCTCGAAGTCCTTTCCTATCTTCTCAGCCGCCATCTTGAGGAGGTTCTCGGCCTTCTGGGCGCGCTTGTACTCCTGGAGCTTGGCCTTCCTCTGCTGCTGGTTGACACGCTTGAGGCTCAGGTCGATGTGCCCCTTGCTCGGATCCACGCGTATGACCTTGGCCACTATCTTCTGGCCCTCTTTAACGTGATCCCTGATGTTCTTAACCCATGTGGAGGCGACCTCGCTTATGTGCATGAATCCCTCCTTTCCGGGGTACTCGTCGAGCTTGAGAAATGCACCGTAAGGGTGAATGCTCTTGACGGTGGCGACCACAAACTCTCCCTCTTCCGGGTATTCTCTGGCTTTCCTCGGCATTTCAATCACCTCAAAATTTTCTCTGCCGGGATAAGTTACGAAAAGAGGTATTTAAAGTTTAGCAGAAGTTTCCAGGCACGGAGGCAAAGGAAAGAAAAAGCTCACTCGAGAACCTCGAGTATCTTGGCCTTGATGACGCCCTTTCCGCCGGTCGGCTCGACGAGGGTCGCGCCGCAGACGAGGCACCTGACGGTGGTGGCCGGGTTGCTGAAGACTATCTGCTCGTTGCCGCAGTCTATGCACTTGACGCGGAGGAACCTGCTCCTCGGCATCGGGATAAGGTTCTTCGGGAGCGCCATGGGTCACACCTCCACCAGCTCGAACTTCTTAACGCGGAAGCCCTGTCCCCTGGTGTGGGCCTTGCCGCACACGGTGCACCTGAAGCGGAGGTCGAGCTTCTTGACCGGCTTCTCCCTTCCTGCTGGGTTCGGCCTCGGGAAACCGCGGTAACCCTTCATGATCCTGCGGAATCTCCTCTGGCCCTGGCTGAGCTCGCTCCTCGGTCTCTTCTTGACCTTCTCGACCTTGTGGATAGTGTGCTTCTTACAGTAGGGGCAGTAAGTCCTTATCTGCTTCGGATACTTCATTCTCTCACCTCCACGCAGAGGCCCGGTGGGTTCCTACTCGCCCCAGCCTCGGACACCCCCGAGCCGTGAGGCATGATAGTGCCTGCAAACCCCGGTAGCCGCGAGGCTTTAAAAAAGTTTTTGCTTGCGCGAACCACGGGCACCAGGTATAAAGTTGAACGGGGAAAAGAGCGGGCGGAAATGCCCTCACTCGGCGGGTGCATAGTAGCAGCGCTTTGGAGATACTATCTTGCCCTCCTTTTTGAGGACCTTTATGGCCTTGTCCACTTCCTTCTTGTCGATGCCGGCGAGCTCGGCTATCTCCTTGCTCTTGAGGGGCTTTCCGGCCTCCTTCAGAACCTTGAAAACAACCTCAACCTCTGCCATCTTTATCACCCTTTGGGTTTGTCAATAGAACCTAAAACGTTTGAACTTAAAAGCCTATCGGTCACGACTGCAGTATGAAGGGAACCACGAACGGCACCATAGCGGTGAGCACGAAGCCGTGGACGAAGGCTATAAGCGCGACCTCGCTGCCCCCGAACTTCGTCATTAGGGGAAGTGTCGTATCCATCGTGGTTGCACCGCCCATGGAGACGGCCAGCTCCTTTGGTATTTTCTTTATCGCCACAGGATACAGGAGAACCGTGAATATTTCCCTCGTGAGGTTTGCCAAAAAGCCGAGCGTTCCGTAGACTGCCGAATACTGTGCGATCAGTGGTCCTGTGAGGCTGTACCAGCCGCAGCCGGCGGCAACTGCAAGCCCCCACCTGAGTTCTATCCCCAGGAGCAGGGAAGCGACGAGGCCGCCCAGGAGTGAGCCCAGGAGGGTGCCGAGGGGCAGCTTTATGGCGAGCCTTCCGAGCTTCCTGATCTCCGCGAGCCGGAAGCTCTGACCAAGGTCTATTCCGATTATCAGTATCAGCAGGTAGAGCATGATTTCATAGAGATTGCCGAACTCCGGGGCGTAGAAGTGCCCTGTGAGTATCCCTGCAATCAGCGCGACCAGAACGTAGGCCAGAAACCTCATCCCTTTCCCCCCACGAGGAGAGCGATCCCAACGCTGCCCGCTATGGTGAGGGCCGCGAATACTGTGGACGAACTAAGGAGCCACAGGGCATCTATCTTCACCTTCCCCGCCTCGACACCCATGAAGAATATTAGGAGCAGCAGTGCGGCGCTCATGGGGGCATCAACGTTCACCTTACGCTCTTTCCTGCGGAGAACGTAGCCTATGAGAACGCCCGCGATTAGTGGGATAAAGATGTTCATGTAAACCCCTCCTCTGAAGGTTAGTGAACTACCCTCTCACAGGTGGGGCTTCGTGAGGAGTGAGGCCACCCCAAGGTAACCTCACCCTCACAGGCCGGTTCACACGGCCACTACCGGCTATCACCCTGACGGGAGAATCGCCGGCTACCTTCCTCAAAATGTTCAACGCACCGTTCACGTCAGCGTTAATCAGTGTTCCAGTTGAGGACTGGAAAAGTCCCCTCTTCACCCGCCTCCCAAGGTATTCCTTCTTTTTCCCAATAGGCTCCAGAGCGAGGGCATCAACCCTGCTCGTGTACGCCTCATCAACCTCACTGTAGTTAATCCCGTAACGCTCGCACTTCGCCTTCAATTTTTGCTTGAAAAGGCCGAACGGAACATACTGGAAATTCTGGTTGTTCCTCTTGCCAAGGTTGGCGTTCTGCTTTATCCCTTTCAGCTCACCAATTACAATGTTGCCAATCCCGTTCTCAAGGCAGTAGTTCACGATGTAGCTCACCGCCTTGTTCATGAAGTCGTTAATCACGTTATTTCTTTTCCTCAAAAGCCAAGCCATCTTCTTTCCAAACTTCACGCCCTGCTTATCGTATTGACTCTGGAGGCGGGCCTTCTCCCTGTTCCACCACCGGTTAAAGCTCTTTAACCCCCGGCCTTCGATGATGAAGGCCGTCCCGGTGGTGGAGACGCAGGTGGCGAAGTTGTTAAGGCCCAAATCAATGGCGAGGTATTTTGAGTAGTCCAGTTCTTTCTCCTCCGGCTCAACCTCGTAAACGTATTCAATCTCGAACCAGAGGGCGTTGTATCTTGGCACGATGCGGACTTCCTTTATCCTGTGGCCTTTAACGTTCTTCGGGAGGGTGAATTCGAGGTGTTTGACCCCGTATTTTTCTGCGAAGTTCCTGCCGAGGGAGAGAATTATTCTGTCTCCCTTAACCCTGAAGGACTGGTATGGGAAGATGAGGAGGAAGTGGCCGTTCTTTGGGAGGTATCTCGGCGGCCTGACAGGACGGTTGTAGTTCCCCTTCTTCCTCTCGTTGAGGACGTGGAAGAAGGAGCGGAAGTTCCTCTCCACGATTTTCATCGTTTGCTGTGCGGCTTGGCTTGGCAGGAGTTTGTAAGGCTCGCTGTCCTTCACGAGGTGGTAGGCTTTGGCGTATGGCAGAAAAGTGCCGTTCAGCTCGTAATGTTGTTTAACCGTGTAAAGTGTGAGGTTGTAGAGGCTCTTGGATAGGTGGGTCATCGTTCGGAGAATTTTGTAGGTCTTCTTGTCCACCTTGAGGTGGTTCTTCTGAGTGAGATACGTGGGAAACCACCTATTAGTTTCTAATATGCGTTGTCATTTAAAGTCTTCGGGCTTTCATCTCTCCCTCTCGGAAGGAGTCTCCCCGCCCAATTGGATAAACGTATCGAGGGGCTCGGAGGGTGTTCACGTCATCATCTGTGAGCCGTCAGTTTGCTTGCTAATCGTCATCGCCCGTAACCCGTTACAGTCACGCATTTTTAAACCTATGCGGGCAAAGGTTTTTTACGGCAACCATTCATCATTCAAATGGTGGTTCACATGATTCGCGCATCCGAAAGGGCCATGGGCATCGAATACGCCATAAGGGATGTTGTTCTCCCGGCGAGGGAGCTTGAAAAGAATGGAATAAAGGTCATCCGCCTCAACATAGGCGATCCGGGCAAATACGACTTCCAGCCGCCCAAACACATGAGGGACGCGTACTGCAAGGCCATCCAGGATGGGCACAACTACTACGGACCGAGCGAGGGAATTCCCGAGCTGAGGGAAGCGATAGTGGAGCGCGAGAGGAAGAAGAACGGTGTTGAGGTAACCCCGGACGACGTCCGCGTTACCGCAGCTGTTACAGAGGCGCTGCAGTTCATATTCGGGGCCCTCCTCAACCCCGGGGACAACATCCTCGTTCCGAGTCCAAGCTATCCGCCTTACACTGGCCTCGTCAAGTTCTACGGCGGCATTGCCAACGAGTACCTTACCGTAGAGGAGAACGGCTGGCAGCCGGATATCGATGATATGAGGAAGAAGATAGACGAGAGGACAAAGGCCATAGCGGTCATCAACCCGAACAACCCAACGGGAGCGCTCTACGAGAAGAAGACGATTAGGGAGATACTCGACCTTGCCGGTGAATACGACCTGCCTGTGATAAGCGATGAGATATACGACCTGATGACCTACGAAGGAAAGCACGTCTCCCCTGGCTCCCTCACGAAGGACGTTCCTGTAATAGTCATGAACGGCATGTCAAAGGTCTACTTCGCCACCGGCTGGCGCCTCGGCTACTTCTACTACGTTGACCCCGAGAACAGGCTCGCCGAGGTCAGGGAGGCGATAGACAAGATGGCCAGGATAAGGCTGTGCCCCAACACTCCAGCCCAGTTCGCCGCCATAGCGGGCCTAACGGGCCCGATGGATTACCTTGAGGAGTACATGGCCAAGCTCAAGGAGAGGAGGGACTACATCTACAAGCGCCTCAGTGAAATTCCAGGTATAAGCACCACCAAGCCTCAGGGAGCCTTCTACATCTTCCCGAGGATAGAGGAGCGCTCCAAGTGGAAGAACGACAAGGACTTCGTGCTTGATGCCCTCCACGAGGCGCACGTGCTCTTTGTCCACGGCTCCGGCTTTGGCTACGCCGGCGAGTGGCACTTCAGGATAGTCTTCCTGCCGCCGGTTGAGATACTCGAAGAGGCAATGAACAACTTCGAGGCCTTCATGAGAAAGAGGCTTGCGGAGTGAATCCTTAACCTCTTCTTTTTCTGTACTGGCTTTTCCTTTTTAAGCCCCGCCCTTCACGGTGGGAAGGAGGCCAGCTCCCGCTCTTAAGGGCGCATTGGGGGAAGAAAATCACCGGTGGTTAAAAATAGGAGTCATCCACCCGAAACAACGGGGATGACCTCAACGTAGTCCCCGTCCTTCACGTTCTCATCTTCAAGGGCAACGCGGCCGTTCAGCTTGGCTATTGCGCTCTCCGTGTTAAACCCTACCCTGCGGAGAACGTCGGCCACTTTCGTTCCCTTCTCCCACTCGACCTCCGTCTCGATTCCCCTTCCCAGAACCCTGACCCTGATCATCTCCACCACCTCTATGAACTCGGGGGGTGTCTTTTATAAATCCGCCGGAAGCCAAAAAACTTAAAAACCCTCCCCGGCTCATATAACCTGGGCACGGGAGTGCCGCGGTAGCCTAGCCTGGTAGGGCGCCGGCCTGCTAAGCCGGTGGCCGTTGGCCACAGGGGTTCAAATCCCCTCCGCGGCGCCAAAATCTTTCTCTGGGTCGAATGCCGGGATAGCCTAGAGGCGAGGCGGTGGACTGCAGATCCGCTTTACGGGGGTTCAAATCCCCCTCCCGGCTCCACAGCAAACTTTTGTAGGGACAAGAGTCTGATGAAACTTTCCGCAGGTGAGGTTTTTGGGAACAAACCATAAATACCTCCCCGCTTACCTACCTTCGATGAGCGCCCCGGTCTTCAACTCAAAACTCTGTGCCGTCTGCAAGGGCAGAAAGCTCCTCTGCGGCAGGCCGACCTGCCCCATCCTTGAAAGGTTTAGGGTAGCCCGGACGGTTGAACGGAGGCTCAACAAACGTCACCTTTTCGGTTCTTCTCCCCCGAGCATCTTCGTCGGGGAGTACGGTTACCCCAGAGTCCGCATAGGTCCCCTCGTGCCGCCGATTGAGGGCAACACCAGTCACCTTGACAGCCCCATGAAGTGGGAGGACAAAACCATACGCGACATCCTCTACTACCGCTCTCTCCTCGTCATGGGGGAGACAAAGGCAGACGTCCACGTGAGGAGGAGCGGGAGAATACTGGGCGAGGTTCAGGAGCTGGCAATGTCGGTGAAGCCAGTGGACAGCGAGGTTCTCCTCAAGAGGAAGCCCGTTCTCAAAGTCCTCCCGAGCGAGTTTGCACCTCCGATAGGGCCGAAGGCTGAGCTACTCGACTTTGAACTCACGGAGAACCCGCGGATTCCGAGGAGGACGGACTACGTTGTGAGCGACGAGCTGAAGGCCGAGCAGGCGATAATGAGGCTCTACAACTGGGGCTTTGACGAGTACTACATCATAAGGCTCCTCTCGGCCGGACTCCTCGGGGTGGACAAAAAGCTCGTTCCAACGCGGTGGAGCATCACGGCAGTTCAGGACACGATAGGGAAGAACCTGCGGCGCGAGATACTTCACTATCCCGAGATAAACGACTACGAGGTGTACTTCTACAGATTCCTCGGCAACCGCTACGCCGTTCTGCTCATGCCCGAGGGCTACGCCTTTGAACTGCTTGAGGTCTGGCTCAAGGGGTCGCTCTTCGGTGCCTCTGAACCCAGCGTCATTCACGATTACGAGGACTTCCGTGGGAGGAAGGAGTACGTCAAGGAAACTGCCGGAGCGTATCACGCCGCCCGCTTGAGCGTTCTGGAGGCGCTGAGGGAAAGGAGGAGGCAGGCGAGGGTGGTGGTCTTCCGCGAGGTAACGCCCGAGTACTACGCTCCGGTCGGCGTGTGGCAGATTCGCCTCGGAGTGAAGAAGGCGATGGGAAATCCCATCGGTCGCTTTGAGACACTAAACGAGGCGCTCGATGCCATAAGAAGGCGCCTTGAGCACCCGTTTGAGAAGTACCTTGCAAGGAGCTACGTCCTTGGGAGCCTCGCGAGGCAGAAAACCCTGGATGAGTGGCTCGGAAAGAATTTATACCGCCTCGACCAAGGAAATCAAGGTGGATGATGACCACTCCATCCCACTGAGGCGTGATGACTGCACGTCAGGCTGACACCGGTTGGAGGTGATAATGTGGAGGAGGTTGATGTTATTAGGGAGCTCATGAGGATTGAGGAAAAGCTTGAGAACATAGAGAAACTCTTGGCGGAGCTGCTTGAGAGGGAGGAGGACTACGCCATCATGAAGATTGCGGAGGAATCGCTGAAGGAGTTCCTTGAGAACGAACCTGATCTCTATTCGCAGGAGGACCTTAAGGTGAAGTACGGATGAAGGGCAAAGTCGTCCTCGTACCCTTTCCATTCACGAGTCTTAAGGGCACGAAACTTCGCCCTGCGCTGGTTCTGTTTGAGGGTACAAATGACGTTACACTGGTCTTTATCTCCTCCAGGATTGAGCGTTACAACCCCAAAACGGATGTCCTCATTGAACAATCTCATCCAGAGTTCCAGCTAACTGGCCTTAAGGTTTCGTCGTTTATCAGACTAACAAAAATCGCCACAGTCCAGAAGGACATCCTGCCCGGAGAGCTTGGTGAAATCGGCCCACTAATCAAAAAAGAGATAAACCGGAAGGTATGCTCCCTCTTGGTGTTTGAGCCATGAGAAAGAAGCTGGCTCTCATAAGCATCGATGGTTGCGGGATCTACAACCTGAAGCACATGCCATTCCTGAGCGAGCTTGCTGAAAGCGGTGAGTTCGCGGTGGTTGACTCCATCTTTCCAACGCTCACGGACTTAGTTCACACCAGCGTGATGACTGGGGTGTGGCCAAAAGACCACGGGGTCGTCGAGAACGGCTACTACGACCGCCTCTCTGACCGGAAGGTCAACTTCTACGACTACGAGGTGGCGTTTAATCCCCACAGGGTCATTAAGGCCCCGACCATCGTTGACCTGCTGCGGCAGAAAGGTGTCAGAACCGCAGCCGTCAGCGGCTATACGATGCCACCGTTCAGCGGGACGGACGTCAGAATTTTCCCGCCCTTCTTTGCCGGCGACAGGATGTACCGCCAGCACGGTCGCGATTGGAGGAAGGACGTCTGGGTCATGAACTCGGCCATCTACCTGTACGAGGAATGCAGACCGGATTTGCTCCTCGTACACTTCGCTTCGATAGACGGTATGGGCCACGACCACGGGCCGCTGAGCGAGGGGGCTCTAAAGGCTGTAGAAACTGTTGATACGGCCGTTAGAACCCTATGGGAGCGCCTGAAGGAAGAGTACGCCTTCATAATCTTCGCCGACCACGGACAGGAGGATGTTCACACCTGGGTGAACCTGAGAACGTACCTCAGGAAGCACGGCATCGAGACGCTACGCGTCTCCTCTGGCGGTGGGGTTCACGTTTATCTCAGAGACCCGAACCAGGCCGAGGAAGCCTTTGAAGTTCTGAGGAAGACCCCGGGGGTCAAAGAGGTTTTCTTCCGGGACGAGCTACCCCACCTCGACACGCCCCTGAGCGGCGAGCTGATAGTCTCGGCCAAGCCCGGCTACTGGTTCTGCTCCCACAGAATGTGCAGGGGAGTAAAAGGGGTAAGCCACTGGGTCAAAGGAATGCACGGCTCGATGAACGAGCCAGTTTTGAGGGTTCCGTTGATCCTCTGGGGGTTTGAGAGGGCTGAGCTTGAAAACGCCTCCCTGATGGACATAGCGCCGACGGTTCTGAGGTTCTTTGGCGTGGAGAAACCGGGAAATATGGTGGGGAGGAGTTTGATATAAGGTGAGTACACCAGTTGGCTTTCCCCTCTCTTTACTTTACAGCCACTCAATCCTAACCCTGCCCTCAAGGCTCCTGAACTCCTCGTCTCCCGTTAGAAGAACTGCGTCGAGGTCTATTGCAGTGGCAGCCGCAAACGCATCCGCATAACTCAGCTTGTGGAATGCCTTTATCCTTCCGGCTATTAGGGAAAGACGCTCGTCAACGTTAACGAAGAGGATGGGAAGTCTTTTGAGATTAGCAACGATGAAATCGGCGACATCAACGCCCTTTCTGCGCGCTATGGTGTAGTAAATCTCGCCGAGATTTACAACGTTCATGTAAACCTCAGCGTCTCCCTGTTCAGCCTTTTCGAGCAGTTCCCTGACCCGTTCTGCTCCATCTTCGTGGAGGAGATATGCAAGAAGGGTGTAGCTATCAAGTACAACCTTCATTTCCATTTCTTGGCCTCCAGCTCCTCTTCCTCTGCTCTTATTTCTTTCATGATGTCTTTCAGAGGTTTATCGAACTTCAGTATTCCCATGAGGTCAATGTCTTTTTTCACCGGGACTATCACTATTTCGTCCCCAAAGTCAAGAACCTCAAGCTCGTCTCCATCTTTGATGCCGAACTTCTCGCGAATGGCCTTGGGTAAGACTATCTGGCCCTTTGAGGAAACTTTTACAGTGGTCATCTTACACTCACCAAAATAGTCTTACTCATCAAGCATAAAAACCTTCCGATAAACGACACGAGAAAACCAGAAAGTAAGAGAAAGCCTCCAGCCCTCAGCGTGAGGACTGGGCAATCCTTTCGATCTCTTCCTTCTTGCTGTAGGCGAAGCTCTTCGGGTCCCTGTTGGCGGCGGCGATTATTTCCTCGGCGAGTGCCTGGGCGTAGCTGGTCTTGTTGCGGTAGCACTTGGCGCTCGCACCGAGGGCGAGGTTCTTGAGGGCTATGTCGAGCCTCCTGAGCGGTGAAACGTCAACGGCCATGTGGTAGCGGATTCCACCGAAGGCGATGGTGGTGGTGTCCTCCCTCGGGGAGGAGTTCTCAAGGGCCCTGACGAGAACCTGTATCGGGTTCTGCTTGGTTCTGCGCTCGATGATCATGAAGGCCTCCTTGACGACCTCGTAGGCCTTCATCTTCTTGCTCATGAGGGAGCGGCTCTCACGCCTCATGAAGTGGCCGCCGACCTTGTGGCCGCTGGCGCCGCTGCGCATGACCTTGTTGATGAGCCTCTCGACGATGTGAACGTTGGCCTTGCCGAAGGACTTCTTGGCGTGCCTTCCGTGGCTGTGCGGAAGGATCCTCGGCTCCAGGTTGATGTAGGGCCTGAGGGACGGGTCGTTCACGACGACGTCCTCAACGCTCCACCTGCCCATGACCTTGAGCTCCTTAGGCTGATAGAACCTCTCGGTGATTGCCTTGGCCATTCACTTCACCTCCTCGGCTTCTCCTTCCTTCCCTTGACGAGCTCCTTGAGGGAGACCCTGTTGACCTTGACGACCTTGTACCTGATTCCCGGGATATCACCGACGGAACCACCCTTTGGACCACCGATTCCCTCGATGATGACCTCGTCGTGCTCGTCGATGTGGTTGATGGCACCGTCACCGGGGGTGAAGGCGGTAACGACCTTACCGTTCTTGATGAGCTGAACCCTGACGGCCTTACGCATGGCCGAGTTCGGCTGCTTTGCCTCGACGGCTATCTTCTCGAGGACGATGCCCTTGGCCTGCGGGGCACCTCCAAGCGGGTCGCTCTTCTCCTTGAGCCTGAGGACTCTCCTCTTGTACCTGATGTCGCTCCAGCGGAACTTCTTCCTCTTGAGCTTGAGCTTCCTTCCGGCAAACTCTCCATACGGGGCCTTCTTTCCAGCCATGATCATCACCTCAGATTATGACCACATCGTGAATGCCGTGGTGTCTCTCCATCAACTCTTTCACGAGGTTGATGTTCTGGCCGCCCTTTCCGATAGCCCTGGCCTTGTCGCGGGGCCCGATGTCGAGGAGGGCGACCTTCTTACCATCACGCTTCTCAGTGATGTGGACCTTTTTAACCTTAACCCCGAGGCTCTTATAAATGTTCCTCAGGAACTCTTCGGGGTTCTCCGAGTGCTCGATGAGCTCTATCTCCTTTCCGAGCATGTTCTGGACGCGCTTGACGTTGGCTCCCTTCTTTCCGAGGGCCAGTCCCATCTCGCCCTTCTTGATGACGTATATGAGCCTGTTCCTGTTGGCGTCGATGAGGCAGTCCATTACCGTCGCTCCGGTCATGCTCTCGAAGAGGGCTATGAACTTGATCTGGTCGGTGTTGAGCTTGAGCGGCATTACTCCTTACCCCCAGCCAAGGCCAGTATCCTGCTCTCACCGGGGTCGATTATCGCGAGGGCCGAAACGGTGTGCGGCCTTCCGAGGAGGGTTCCGAGCTCGACGCTGGTTCCCTCGAACTCGTAAATCGGTATGCCGCTGAGCTTGGCGTAGTAGAGTATGTCCTCCTTTATGTCCGGCCTCGCGTTCCTGGCCACGATAATCATCTTGGCGCCGCCCATCTTGGCGTACTGGATGGCCTTCTTCGCTCCCATGATTATCTTTCCGGTGTCCTCTGCCTTTCTAAGCTCGAATGCGAAATCAACCATACATCACACCTCCCTACTCCCTTTTCGGTCTCAGGGGGAGATTCATTGCCAGTTTGACCATTCCGGTTCCGACTGGAACCGGCTGCCCTATCAGCACGTTCTCCACGACACCGTTGAGGGGATCCTCGTCACCCCTCTCAGCGGCCTCGAAGAGGTGCTGGGTGGTTATCTCGAAGGCGGCCCTGGCAAGCACGCTGGCCTTCTCCCCAACTATACCGTGCCTGCCTATGGGCAGTATGACGCCATCGAGCGTCATCATGTCGGCGACGAGCATGATGTGCCTGACGTCAACCTCAAGACCCTGCTCGCGCATCGTGTTCACTATTTCCTCTATGATGGCGTTCCTTGCCGCCTCAATGCCGAGCACGTCGGCGATCTCCCAGATGTTGTTCGTCCTGGTTCTCGTGGGGTCAACGCCCGGAACCTTCAGCACCTGCTTGAAGTTCGAGCCCTCGGTGTAGATGACGTACTCGTCGCCTTCCTTTCTTATGATGGTCTTCCCGACGCCCGACAGGCCTTTAAGGCGGTGCTTTTTAACCTTTTCGGCAAGTCTTCTGAGGTCGGAGAGCTTTCCGACCTTCTTGGGCCTCATAATGAGCGTGTATCCATCAACCTCGAACTCGGCGCTCTTGAAAGAGCCCTCGAGCTTCCTCTGGACCTTCTCCATGTCCAGACCGGCCTTCTCAAGCCTCTCCAGGTCTATGTCAACGACGAACTCGTAGTTGAGTATGTCGATGCTCATCTCGCGGGCGAGGTTTTCCAGGGTGGTGCCTTCGATCCTCCTCGCGACCTCGAGGGCCTTCTCCCTGTCGTAGCGGTGCTTCTCGTCGAGGTAAACGGTCATGATCGGGGTGGACGGGTTCTTCCTCGCGTCGACAATCTCGATGATTCTCGGCAGACCGAGGGTGACGTTGATCTCCGCGACACCCGCGTAGTGGAAAGTGTTGAGGGTCATCTGCGTTGAGGGCTCACCTATGGACTGTGCGGCAACGGTCCCTATGGCCTCTCCCGGCTCGACGAGGGCGTTCTGGTACTCGCGGACGGTCTCCTCGATGATGGCCTCTATCTCCGCCTTCTTGAGCTTGTACTTCTTATTGTACTCGACCAGCTTGTTGTAGAGCTCCTCCCTGAGGTTCTCCGGGAGGTCCGCCTTGTCCACCAGGCTCTTGATGGTCTTCGCTGCGACCATTTCACTCACCTCCCCTCATCTTGACGAGGGTTCTAAGGATGACCCTGTCAACATCAACGGTCCTGCCCTGCCAGCTCTTCATCGGGTCGATGCCGTCCTCACCGTACTTGAACTGGACGATGATTCCGGTCGGGTCTCTGACCGTTCCGTCGTAGTCCACCTTGAGGTCCTGGAGGGCGTTGATGAGCCTGCGCTGCATGTAACCGCTCTGGGCGGTTCTAACGGCCGTGTCAACCAGTCCCTCACGTCCACCCATTGCGTGGAAGAAGTACTCCTGCGGGGTAAGGCCGCTCTTGTAGGAGTTGGTGACGAATCCCTTCGCCCTCGCGCCGAGGTCTTCCGGCTTGAAGTGCGTGAGAACCCTTCCGCGGTAGCCGCGGTAGAGACGCTTTCCACGGATGGACTGCTGACCGAGCATAGCGGCCATCTGGGTGATGTTGAGCATCTTACCCCTTGCTCCGGTCTTGGCCATGATGACCGCGTGGTTGCCCATACCGAGGTAGCGCTCGGCGACCTTACCGGCGTTGTCACGAGCCTCGGCGAGGACAGCCATGATGTTGCTCTCGAGGGTCTCCTCAAGGGTCTTACCCGGCAGCGGCTCAAGCTCACCGTTCTTGTAGGCCTCTATGAGCCTGTTGACCCTCTCCTCCGCCTCGCGGATTATCTCGTGAATCCTGTCGAGGGCCTCGCTCGGAAGGTCCTCATCGTCTATGGCGGTGGTGAAGCCCTTGTGGGTGATGGTCCAGATGGCCAGCTTGGTGACCTGGTCGAGGAACTGCCTCGCCCTGTCAACGCCGTACTCCCTCACTATGAGGTCGAGAAGCCTTCCGTCCTCCCTTCCGTAGGCCTTCTTGTCTATGGCACCGCTGAGGAGCTTTCCGTTCTGTATGTAGACAAAGCCGTCGTAGGCGAGCTCTCTAACTTCCTCCGGGTCGGGGACGAGCTTCTCCTCGATGAGCTTTTCGAGTGCCTCACAGCGCTCCGGCTCGTCGCAGAGCTTGTTGCGGTACCAGATTGTGAGATCCTCCGGCAGGACGAGCGAGAAGATGGTCTTTCCGCTCCAGAGTTCAACGCCGTTCTCCACCTTGTCCGGTGCCGGGAGCTCACGGATGTCGATTCCCGCGAACATGAGCATCTGCTCGACCTCTGAGCGGGTGAAGTAGGCACCCTCACGGGTGAGCAGGTAGCCGCCGGAGATGTGGTCCTGGATTCCAGCGATGAGCGGGCCTCCGTACCTCGGCGAGATGATGTGGTTCTGGACCTCCATGAGTATCCTTGCCTCAGCCTGCGCCTCCTCGGTCTGCGGTACGTGGAGGTTCATCTCGTCACCGTCGAAGTCAGCGTTGTACGGCGGGCAGACCGAGAGGTTGAGGCGGAAGGTTCTGTACGGCATCACCCTGACGCGGTGGGCCATGATGGACATCCTGTGCAGCGACGGCTGCCTGTTGAATAGCACTATGTCGCCGTCCATGAGGTGCCTCTCGACCGTCCAGCCGAGGTCGAGCCTCTCGGCGATGATCTCGAGGTTGTTCTCCATGAGGCGTATCCTTCTTCCCTCCGGGTCTATGACGTAGTTGGCGCCGGGGTACTTCTCGGGCCCGTTGAGGACCATCTTCCTGAGCTTCTCGAAGTTGAACTCTGTGACCTTCTCCGGGACTGTGAGCTCCATGGCGACGGCCATCGGCACGCCGACCTCGTTGATGCTTATCATCGGGTCGGGGCTGATGACCGTACGGGCCGAGAAGTTGACACGCTTACCGCTGAGGTTTCCACGGAAGCGGCCCTCCTTGCCCTTCAAACGCTGGGAGAGGGTCTTGAGGGGCCTTCCGCTCTTGTGCTTGGCCGGCGGAATGCCTGAGGTCTCGTTGTTGATGTAGGTGGTAACGTGGTACTGGAGGAGGTCCCAGAGGTCCTCGATGATGAGCTGCGGCGCACCGGCCTCTATGTTGGACTTGAGGCGGTTGTTGATACGGATTATGTCAACGAGCTTGTGTGTGAGGTCGTCCTCGGCACGGATGCCGCTCTCGAGGGTGATGGACGGTCTCATGGTAACCGGTGGAACGGGCAGGACCGTCAGTATCATCCACTCGGGCCTGGCCTTATCGGGGTGAAGTCCGAGGAGAGGTAAGTCCTTGTCCGGTATCTTCTCGAGCCTGTCCCTGACCTCGCTCGGCATCATCCTGTGCCTGTACTCGTTACCCTCCTCGTCCTTCCTGAGCTCCCAGTAGATGGTCGGTCTCTCGAACTTGATCGGGAACTGCGGCGCTCCACAGTGCGGGCAGACCATTCTCTCCTTGGCCTTCTTGTGGATCTCCTTGATGAGCCTGTCCTTGGCCTTCTTCCTGTCTCCCATGACCTCGAACTTGTGGGTGTACTCCTCTATCTCCTCGTCGGTGAGCTTTATCCTTCCGCACTCGCGGCAGGTGCTCTCGAGGACCCTGTGGATGGTCTTGGCGAATCCGACGTGGACTATCGGCCTGGCAAGCTCAACGTGGCCGAAGTGGCCCGGACAGTCGCCGGCCCTTGCCCCACAGGTCTCACAGCGAAGTCCCGGGTCAACAACACCCAGTCTTTTGTCCATGAGGCCGCCTTCTATTGGGTAGCCGTCGTCGTCATAGGTGTCGGGGACGGTAATCTCGGCCGCGCTCATCTTTCTGATTTCCTGGGGTGAGAGGATACCGAATTCAATACTTCCGATGATCTTCTTCATCGACTGCATGCTATCACACCCTATCCGTTATCTTGAGGGACGGCCTTATTCCCATAGCCTTCAGCTCGTCGAGCAGCAGCTTGAAGGCGTAGCTCATCTCCACCCTGCTGATTCTCTCTTCCTCTCCACAGACCGGGCAGTAGACCTTTCCTCTGCGCTTGTCCTCGAGTGCCAGGTGTCCGCAGCTCTCACAGACCCATACCTCGGTCTTGTCGCTCTCCTCAAGGAGCCTCTCTATGAGCAGCATCGCGGCGCCGTGTCCGATGAGGACGTCACGCTCCATCTCACCGAACCTGAGACCACCTTCCCTGGCCCTTCCCTCGGTCGGCTGCTTGGTGAGAACCTGCACCGGACCCCTGCTCCTCGCGTGCATCTTGTCGGCGACCATGTGGTGGAGCCTCTGGTAGTATATGACACCGACGAATATGTCCGCCTCAAGGCGCCTTCCGGTTATGCCGTCGTACATGACCTCCCTGCCGCTGTGTTTGAATCCAAGCTCCTCCAGCTCCTTCCTGAGCTTCTCCTCGGGCTCGCCAATGAACGCGGTTCCATCGACCCTCCTTCCGGTGAGGGCGGCGACCTTTCCGCCGATGGCCTCGATGAGCTGTCCGACGGTCATACGGCTCGGGATACCGTGCGGGTTGACTATGAGGTCAGGAACGATTCCGCTCTCGGTCCAGGGCATGTCCTCCTGCGGAACGATGAGACCCACGACACCCTTCTGTCCGTGCCTCGATGCGAACTTGTCTCCGAACTCCGGGATGCGGAGGTCCCTGGTGGTCACCTTGACGAGTTTGGTTCCGTCGCCGGTCTCGGTGATGATAACCTTGTCAACTATACCCCTCTCGCTCGGCCTAACGGTGACGCTCGTCTCCCTTCTCTCCTGGAGGATTATGCCTCCGAGGCCGCTCTGCTCCTCGAGGAACCTCGGCGGTGAAGTTCTGCCGACGAGAACGTCCTTACCCGTGACCTTTGACTCCGGGAAGATTATACCGTCCTCGTCCAGGTGCCTGTAGTACTTCTCGCCGAGATAGCCCTGTATGGTCGGGTCGGGAACCTCAAAGCGGTCGGTCTGACCGCCGAGGTAGCGCTTCTCCTCGGCCTCGTATGTTCTGAAGAAAGTGCTCCTTCCAAGGCCGCGTTCGATGGAGGCCTTGTTCATAATGATTGCGTCCTCCATGTTGTAGCCGCCGTAGCTGAGGACCGCGACCACGAAGTTCTGACCGGCCGGCCTCTCCTCGAAACCGACGGCCTTCATGATGCGTGAGTTGACGAGCGGAACCTGCGGGTAGTGCATGAGATGTCCGCGCGTGTCCACCCTTATCCTGAAGTTGGCGGCACCAAAGCCGAGGCTCTGCTTGGCCATACCCGCTCCGTAGGTGTTACGCGGGGCGGCGTTGTGCTCCGGGTACGGAACGAGCGAAGCCGGGATACCGAGTATCGCGGCCGGCATGAGCTCGAGGTGGGTGTGCTCCTCCGTGACCTCCCAGGGCCATGTGGCGACGAGGGCGTTCTCCTCCTCTTCCGCGTCGAGGTACTCTATGACGCCCATCTTTACCAGATCGTTCCAGGTCAGCGTTCCGTTCTTTATTCCCTCGACGTGCTCCTTGGTGAGCTTCGGCTGCCCGTTCTCGACGATGATGAGCGGCCTCCTGACGCGGCCGTCATCGCTGTTGACGTATACCTCCCGAACCTCCTCGTCCTGGTATATCGCCACGTTGATGACATCGCTTATCTTTCCGCTTCTCCTGTCGCCCCTTATCCTGCGGGCGAGGGACTCCCCATCCTCTATGGTCCCGATGAGGACTCCGTTGAGGTAGAGGCGCCAGAGTTCTGGGCTCGGGCGGCGTTCTTCGATGGAGACAACGCCAAGCTTCTTTAGATACTCTCTAACTTCCTCCTCCGGGATGCCGGTGGTTATCTGGGACATCAGGGAGAGGTTCTTAACTAGACCACAGTTCGGACCTTCCGGCGTCTCTGTCGGACAGATCCTTCCCCAGTGGGTTCCGTGAAGATCACGCGCCTCGAAGTGGGGCTGATCCCTGCTGAGCGGGGAAGTGACACGCCTGAGGTGAGAAAGGGTTGACATGTAGTTGGTCCTGTCGAGAAGCTGGCTCACACCGGTCCTTCCGCCGGGCCAGGCACCGGTCGCGAGAGCGTGCTCGATCCTCTCGCTGAGGACATCGGGTCTTATCGAGTTCCTCACAAACCTCTGGATGTTCTCGAAGGTGTAGCGCTCGCCCTTCCTCTGGTAGGTCTTGGTCATCTGGTACTGCATGTCCTTGACGAGCTGGCCGAAGGCGACGCGGAAGAGGTCCCTGAGGAGGTCTCCCGCCAACTTGAGCCTCTTGTTGGCGTAGTGGTCCTTGTCGTCCTCACCGCGGAGGCCGAGCGAAAGCTCGAGAACCTTGAGGGCCATCATGCCGAGGTAGTAGGCCTTGGCTTTTCTCCTCTCGGGCTCGACGCCCATGTGTGGGAGGAGGTTGTTGTCTATGATGTGCTCCGCCCTCCTGAGCCTGTACTCCTTCGGCTGGCCGGGCAGGGAGAGCTTTCCGATGTAGTCGAGCGCGTCCTCCTGGTTCATCACGTCGCTGGCGTCCTCGAGGTTGTCGAAGAGAACCTGCTGTATCCTCGGGTCGTCGCTCACCGCCTCGACGATCTCCTTATCGCTCAGAAGGCCGAGGGCGCGCATGACGTAGACGAACTTAACCGGCCTGGGGACGTTCGGTATGTTCACGTAGAGAATTCCGTCCTTTCTCCTCTCTACCGTTATCAGCGCCCTGTAGCCGTGCCTGTATGAGAAGACCTTTGCGATTATCCTGTTCTGCCTCTCGTCGCGCTCAACGAGGGTCTTGTTCGGGGCGAGGTCCTCAATGGAGACTATAACCCTCTCCGAGCCGTTTATGATGAAATATCCTCCCGGATCCTTTGGATCCTCACCGAGCTTGATGAGCTCCTCGTCGCTGAGGCCGTAAAGCCTGCAGGCCTTGGACTTGAGCATTATCGGGAGCTCTCCAATGCGGACCTCGACGGCCTCCTGCTCGATGCCCTTGATGACCGGGATGAGCTCGAGGTAGAGCGGTGCGGAGTACGTGAGGTTCCTTATCCTGGCGTCCATCGGGTAGAGCGGCTTCCTCTGTCCCTGGGCCTCCTGGAACTCGGGTTCGCCCAGGCGTATTTTACCGAACTTAACCTCGAAGTCCGGAATATCCGGCTTCAGTCCGCCGAACTCGTATATGACCTGCTGCATTCCACTGTCAATGAAAGCGTTGTAAGAATCAAGGTGCTGTCTTACAAGTCCCCTCTCCTTCCAGTAGGCGTCCATAACGAGCCAGAGGTCGTCAGGAGTAACATCCACAACGGTTGGTCCTCTCGATGCCATAATCTCACCTCGCAGAATCAGTCCTCCACCACAAGGCGGTAGTAGTGGTAGTAGCCCGCCGTTGGGCTTTTCCTTTTGATCTCAAGGATATCGCCCGGCTTTGCCCCAAGGGCCACGACAGCAGGGTCCGAAGCCTTGATCTGCGGAAGCTGGGAGATCCTGATCCTGTACTTCCTGAGGAGCTCCTCCTTCTCCTCTTCGCTCAGTATTCTGTGTTCGGGAACCAGCTCATGCGTGAATATATCAAACTCTTTTTTCGTCGCCACCGAGAATTGCCCCCTTTAACATTTTTTAAGAACGATTATCACTACCTCACACCTGCGGGTTTCGGTATATAAGCTTTTCGAGTGGTATCTGGCCAGTAGGGGTTTATATCGGTTGCGTAAAGTTTAAGAACCGTTTTCCATGCCGAAAATCTACTCTGATGCACTTCTATGTCCATCATTATGGGGAAAGGCTTATAAATGTTTGTCGTCGGTTCGATGTTTGAACTTTCTAAAAAACTGCCTGATGCCCGAGATCTGCTGTAATTTTGACTTTATTTATACCAGAATGATGGCATAATGTGGCTGATTAACGGGTTCATCTGTCATATCTGGCCAAAATACGGGTAAAATGTGGTCAGTTTTTTGTGCGAAACAGTGGTCACTGGTGCTTTTAAATGTCCAATATAGCTTTAAAAGGCCTTGTATTGTGGATCAGAATGTTTTTCACCGCTCACAGTACGAACCCGCTTGAAAAACCGGTGTTTTGTTTGTGAGGGAAACTTTTGAGAAAGGAGCTACGAACTTTGATTAAACTCTGCGGGACTGTCGTTCCCTGCGTCAGGCAAAGCCCGACGCCACGCAGCCGAACAAACTTTGCAGAGCAAAGTTTGACCAAAGAACACCCTTCTCAAAGAAAGGCAAAAATTAGTCGTGCACTAAAGAACTGGATAATTTTAAGCGGGATTTAACATAAAAGGAAGCTTTTCAGAGCAGTTTCAACTTACCATTGGCGCCTTTCGGGCGCCTTCTCAAAGAGAAACACTCACCAAGCAAGCTTTGCTTGGCAAAGCTTGACCAAAAATGTTTTGCTGGTTAAAAGCCTGAAAAAACTTCGTGCACTTTAAAACGGACGATTCTGTTGGGATTTACTCTTCTAATTGCCCTCTTGCGAGTGTTTCACTCTTCAAACGGCGTCCGGACGCCACTAACAAGGTTAAAACTGCTTGATAGAAGATTATCCGAGAGCCAAACCCTGTTGAGACATGGAGTTAAAATATCGCACGACCTCAAGGGCACGGCACCAAACACAGTCAGAACTTTTTGATGAAACTTGCTTGCGCAAAGTTTCAATGGTGGGCCCGGGGGGCTTTGAACCCCCGACCACGCGGTTATGAGCCGCGCGCTCTGACCAGGCTGAGCTACGGGCCCACGGGATGGCGCCGCCGCCCGGACTCGAACCGGGGACCGCCGGATTAACAGTCCGGCGCTCTACCGACTAAGCTACGGCGGCACGACCCAATGTAGGGAATATGGAGGGGATTTATAAATCTTACGGTGCTCCCCAATGAAGGATGTCGGTCATTTTTGTGGAACATGGCGCGAGAACCGGCTGCGAAAACTTTATATTTTCCCCGGGGAGTCTTTAAACCGTGCCCCGGTAGCCTAGCCTGGCGGGGCGGCGGACTTGTAATCCGCCGGTCGCGGGTTCAAATCCCGCCCGGGGCTCCATTCTAACAAACTTCGTCTTCGCGAAGTTTGATCAAGGTTCGTAGCCCCTTCTGGAAGTGTTAATTTTCAAGTGGTTTCTCATTATCGGAGCGTTTAACACGGAGAACAACTCTAAAATACTCCCGTACAAGGGGTTTGCTTTTTTGACGCCCTTCGGGCGTCTTTTGGAGTTAAACCCCTTCAACAGGAACACCAAAATGGTTCTCACCTGAAACGTTGGCCTTGAGTTGAGAAACCACCTTTCCAAAGTGCAACTTGGAGAAGAGCTACGAACTTTTCGTGAAACTTTTGGAAACGCTTTTTGACCAAAATTCGTCGGATAAGTTGCTCGCTTAAAACCTCTGTGTATTGTGTTGGGGGTGAGGAGGCATGAACCTCAGCTCGTCGTGAAGATGGTCCGGCTCTGGTAGTCAGCTTCTATGAGAACCTCTATTACGTCCTCTTCACCGTAGCGTATCTCCCTCACCGTTATCTCCTTCTTGACACGGCCTTGTACAACGGCCTGGTGAACCTCTTTGGGGAGCTCCTCGGTTACCGGGATTATTCCGCCCTTCACGTATATTCCCGCTAGCTTGCCCCTCTGGAGGAGGAACCCCCTCACTGGGACAACGTACTCATCAAATCCAACCTCATATCCGGTGTTCTCAACACGTCCGACCCCAACTGTCATATGAATCACCCATGTGTAAGTTTTCTATTACATATTTGTGCCCTTCCTTTAAAAATCTTTCTGGACAACATCGGGGATAAGGAAATAGAAAAGGCACCTCAGTAATCAATCTCGCCTTTCTCCCTCAGCTGGAGGTACATTCTCCAGCTTAAGATGGGCTTTTTGGCCGCCAGAACGTCGTCCACCCTTCCAACGGCTGCGTTGTGGGGGGCCCCTTTGACGGCCTCTGGATTGGTGTAGGCTTCCTCGCTGATGCGTTTGAGAGCCTCGATGTATGCGTCCAGTTCCTCTTTGCTGGTCGTTTCGGTGGGCTCTATCATCAGGGCCTCGTGGACTATCAACGGGAAGTATATCGTCGGTGCGTGCATTCCGAAGTCAAGGAGCCTCTTGGCGACGTCGAGGGCCTTAACGCCCGCCTCCTTCTTCATGGGCTCGGCGCTGAACACCACCTCGTGCTTCCTGAGCTCCTTGTGGGGCAGCTCGTAGCCCCTCGTTCCCTTCAGTTTCCGGGTGAGGTAGTTGGCGTTGAGAACCGCTATCTCGCTGACCTCCCTGAGGCCTTCCCTGCCCATTATCTTGAGGTAGGTCAGGGCCCTGACCATCACCGCGAAGTTGCCGTAGAGCTCCTTCACCTTGCCTATGCTCTTCGGCACGTCGTAGTCGAGGTAGTAGCGATCGTTCTCTTCATCGTAGCCCACGAGCGGAACCGGCAGGTAGTCCTTGAGGAAGTCCTTGACGCCGACCGGCCCGCTTCCCGGTCCACCGCCGCCGTGCGGGGTTGAGAACGTCTTGTGGAGGTTGAGGTGGACTATGTCGAAGCCCATGTCGCCGGGTCTGATCTTTCCTAGCACCGCGTTGAGGTTTGCACCGTCGTAGTAGAGCAGGCCACCGGCTTTGTGGACTATCTTCGCTATCTCGAGTATCTCGTCCTCGAAGATGCCGAGGGTGTTGGGGTTCGTGAGCATCAATCCGGCCGTTCTCTCGCTCACCGCGCTCTCAAGGGCCTCCAGATCCATCGTTCCCTCCTCGGTCGAGGGAATTTCGATGACCTTGAAACCGGCCATGGCGGCACTGGCTGGATTGGTTCCGTGGGCCGAGTCAGCAACGAGCATCTCGTCCCTCTGTGGCTCGCCGTTGTCGAGGTGGTAGGCTCTTATTATCGAAACGCCCGTGAACTCGCCGTTCGCCCCAGCCGCCGGCTGAAGGGTGAAGCGGTCCATTCCGGTTATCTCCTTGAGCCACTGCTCCAGCTCCCACATTACCCTTAGAGCGCCCTGGACGGTTCTCTCGTCCTGGTAGGGGTGAACGTATGCAACCCCCGGGTGTGAAGCTATCTCCTCGTTTATCTTTGGGTTGTACTTCATGGTGCACGAGCCGAGCGGGTAGATGCCGGAATCAACGCCGTAGTTCATCTCGCTCAGGCGGGTGTAGTGCTTTACAACCTCCGGCTCGCTCAGCTCCGGAAGGTCCAGCGGGCTTTTTCTTTTGAGCTTCTCGGGAATCTCAACCTCCACATCCTCGATGGGGGCCGGCATCGTGTAGCCAACCCTTCCCGGCCGTGATAGCTCGAAGATGAGCGGTTCGTCCCATTTAGCCTGGCGGAACATTCAGGCCACCTCCTTGAGGGCATCTATAAGGGCATCGACCCATTCCTTTCTTGTCGTCTCGGTCGCGGCGAAGAGGACTCCCTCACCCAGCTCGGGGAAGTGGGGTTTGATGTAGTAACCACCGTGAATGTTCCTCTCAAGCAGCTTCTCATGTATCCCGTCGTAGGGCTTCTCGAACTTGACCAGGATATCTTTGAAGTTGATTCCCTCGAACGGAATCTCAGCGACCTCTGAAAGCCTCTTCTTAAGGTAGGCGGTGTTCTTGAGGATGACCTCTCCGAGCTCCATCAGGCCCCTTGGACCGAGGCTCGCGAGGTGTATTGCCGCGGCAACCGCCACCAGGGCCTCGTTTGAGCATATGTTTGAGGTCGCCTTGGCGCGCCTTATGTGCTGCTCCCTGGTCTGGAGCGTCATCACAAAGGCCCTCCTTCCGTCCGCGTCTCTGCTCATTCCGATGATCCTTCCGGGCATCTGGCGGATGAGCTTTTTGTCATTCCTGACCGCGAAGATTCCCGCCCTTGGACCTCCGAAGTTCATCGGGTTTCCAAAGTAAGCGGCCTCACCGACGACGATATCCGCCCCGAGCTCTCCCGGCGCCTCCACTACGCCGAGGATCGTTGGGTCGGCGCCGACTACGAAGAGCGCCCCTGCCTCGTGAGCTATTTCGCCGATTTCCCTGAGGTTCTCCTCAATCAGTCCGAAGAAGTTGGGTACCTCAACGTAAACACCTGCCGCACCGTCGGCGGCTTCCTTGAGCTTCTCCATATCAACCTGTCCCCTCCCGTCCCAGGGCACCTCGGCTATCTCCATACCCGGGCCCGCGGTATAGGTTCTGAGAACGGCCTTCTTCTCGGGGCTTAGGGCTTTGGGGATGACGAACTTCTTCCTTCTGGTAACGCGGGCGCTCATCAGCGCCGCCTCTGCCATCGCCGTGCCCCAGTCGTACATCGATGAATTGACTATGGGGAGACCCACGAGCTCGGCTATCATGCTCTGGTACTCGAAGAGGGCCTGGAGCATCCCCTGGCTTACCTCCGGCTGATAGGGGGTGTAAGCGGTTAGGAACTCGCTCCTTTCGATGAGGTACTTCACGTGCGCGGGAACGTAGTGGAAGTACGTCCCGGCTCCGAGAAAGCTGGGCATCTCAAGGGCGGTCCTGTTCTGACCCAGGACTTCGTTAAGCTCCCTGAAGACCTCATACTCGCTCTTTCCCTCGGGCAGGTTGAACTTCTGGACCATGCCCTTCGGGACGTCGGAGAAGAGGTCCTCGATCGACGTGAATCCGATCTCTTTCAGCATTTCATCCCTGTGCGCCAGGTTTGGAAGGTAGTGCCTCCCCATGCCTATCACCTTCTGAGCTTTAAGATGCTCGTTGAAAGTTGGGCAGGGGGAATATATGTTTTGTGCCCAAGAGCTGGGGAGAACAGGATGGACGTGCATGAACAATAAAATGGAAAAGATCAGCTGGTAACGCCGACGTCCTCAAAGAACTTCTCCATGAGTCCGGCTATGGCCCTTATGTCGTACTGCATGGTCTCGTAGACCGCCCACTGGACGAGGCTGTACTCCCTGCCGTCGAGGGTCTTGAAGCCACTCGGGGCGTTCACGTCAAAGTTGGCGTGGAGCTCGATGTTCCTTATGGCCCAGCCGTCCACGTCGTCGTCGAGCCAGTCGTCCTTGCTCACGTAGGTGTAGATGTAGACGGTGTCACCCGGAACGGTGACGCTGGTATCGACGAGCGGGTTCGGGTCCTGGGCGTAGCGGGCTATGAGGTTCCAGTTCTTGTCGTAGATCTCGACGTAGCCGAGGGTCTTGAAGTAGGCGTTCTGCATGTCGATGTCCTTGAAGACGATGGTTATCGAGCTGGCGCCCTTGAACTCGAGCTTGAGGACGCTCCAGTCGCCCTTCTTGAGGGTCCTGGTCCAGAAGTAGCTTCCGAGGTGGCCGCGCTCGCTCCAGAGGTTGATGTCCTTGCCGGTCGAGTAGAGCATGTATCTCCAGGAGTTGTGGGCGATGAGGTCGGCGTAGGCCCAGGCGACGCCGTTGGCGAGGCTCATGTGGCCGTTCTCGTTGTCGGCTATGTAGATGTCGTAGCCGGAGATGAACCGCTGCTTCTCCTGCGGAATCTGCCACCACTTTATCGGCGTGAGGTCGAGGGGAACGCGGTCGTTGAGTATGTCGTCGGCGACGGTGGGGGAGATGTCATTCTCAACGAAGTCGTGGGCGTTCTCTATGTACTTGAACTGCTCGAGGTCCTCGAAGAGGGCGGGGGTGGTGTGTGCCACCAGCATGCTCATGTCCTCGAGTATGTGAACCGCCCTGCCGAGGTAGAGCATGGCCTCCTCCCTGTTGCCCTGCTTCCAGAGCTGAACCGCCTGCTCGTAGAGCTTCTGGGCCATGTCGGCTCCGGAGCTGTCACGGTCGCCGAAGAGGTCAACGGTGATTAGCTCCGAGTGATCCATAGGGTCGTGGAAGTGGTACTGGCTCTGGAGGGTGTAGGTCTTCCCGTTGAACTCTATGCTCCCGCCGCGCCAGTCCTCGTCGTAGGCTCCGTAGAGGAGCTGGTCCTGGTACTGCATGAGGATCGAACCGAGGGTTGGGTTGTTCCTGTAAACCGCCTGTATGGCCTTGTAGGTCAGCTTCTGGTGGACGTTCATGGGGTTGTCGAGGGTCGGTCCGTCGGTCGGCCAGGCGCTCACGAGGCCCAGCCCACCGAGGACGAGGAGAACCAGAAAGACGGCCCCTACCTTCCTCATTTTATCACCCTTTTGTTTTTAGATTCTATTGGAAGTGGACATGCAGCACTATGGGAGAATTAAAATTTAAAACTTTTTTGAGTTACGTGGGTTATACCCTGGGAATTTTCTGTATCTTATCGTGCTGTTGCAACCGTATAATATTTCCGTTGTTTGGGGCAACGCTTAAATTTGGCTTCCCCTTCGGGGTATGGGGGTAGCCATGATAATAGCCTTCGACTTCGATGGAACGCTGGCTGACACCTACACCTGCATCGAAGAGGCGTTCAGGCGGGCCCTGGAGAGGCGCTACCGATGGCTCCCGGGGAAGGCACTGTGGGCCAAGCTGCTGACTAAAATCGAACTCCAGTTTGAGAGGCCTGCCTTCGGGAAGCACAAGAAAAAATCCAAACCCCCGTTCTTCCTGCGCACGAAGTTCTTCGAGACCTGGTTTGAGGAGAGGGCCGAGCTCACGAAGCCCATTGACGACTCCATCGAACTGCTGAAGAAGCTCAGGGAGGATGGCCACGTGGTCCTCTCCTTCTCGGCGGAGGATTTCATCGATGGCATGAAGGTCAGACGGCTGAAGCGGATGGGCATTTACGACCTCTTTGACGACGTCGTAGTCTTTGGCCACGACATGACAATAGATGAGGCCTTTAAGCTGGTTCGCGAGAAGTACGGGGATGACGTTTTCATCTGGGTGGACGACAAGCCCTGGCGCTTCATCGGTCACGGCGATGAGAACACCGAGTACGTCTGGTACTACTTCCCGTTCACAGCGAGGTTCGTGGAGAAGAACCCCGAAAAACTGGCCCTGATACCCCACCTCCACGTCATAAGGGACCTGTGGAGCATATTCGACGTCATTGAGAACGTTAAAACAAAACGCTGATATGCCCGGAAACTTTTTTAGTTTGAATGTGGAATATTAAGGGTGATGAGGGTTATGCGGAATAAGGTGGTAATCGGACTGCTGGTGATTTTTGCGGTCATGGTCATCCTAGGTGTTGGGCCGTGGTGGGATAACATTATCGGAGACGTCAGCCCACCGCCCCCGAATGTTAGTGCGATTTATCTGGGGGTCAAAAATCCCGATGTCCAGAAGGGCTGGCAGTTCGTCGTGGAAGACTCTATTCTGACGGACTGCATGGTGGCGTACGTATATTCCTTTGACCACCTTGGAAAGCTCACGGTATATGAGCTGGACGGGGGAACGTTGAATTCACTCGGGCTGGATTTTGAAGTCCAGAACTGCACCAACGTCCGGAGGTACGGAGTTCTTGCCGTTAATTTCACGGAACGCCCGGACGTCCTCTCGATCGAAATATGGGTCAGCAAAAGTTCTACTGAGGGAAACGACGTTTACTTCCAGCAACTCGGCAACTGGCGCTTTGTCAACGGCTCTTACATAGGATTCACCGCACCCCCGATGAACGATGATTATGCCCTGATGGACATAGAAAAAGTGCGGGAGCTAATGAATGCCACTGGGATTCGCTACATCAATCGCCGCTGAGGTATTCGAGGGTATCCTCCACAAAACCGTCCCAATCGTCGTCGTTAACCTCTTCGAGTCTAATGGTGAAAGCATCCCCGATGTTCCACCTGATGGCTATCGCTCCCCTTTCGGTTTCCACTACAACAAGCCCGAATGGGGCATCCCCCATCCAGTGATGTTTTGAGAACCCTATTCTAAAACCGCGCTTTCTCAGTTCATCCATGATCAGTTCGTAGGTTTTGGCCGGTCCGTACGGACTCCTTGCAAACCCAATATAGGGCATTTCTACTCACCAATGTTCCATTGGTGGACGGATTTAAAACCTTTTCGGTTCCCTCAACAAAATTTGGGCTGCGAAGAAGAAACCTCACTGACACCGGAACCCCCAGGGAGGCGATGCTAACCTTTTAATACCCCGTGGGGGAGTTATCTCGGGTGATGGAATGAGGAAGCTTTACACTGGTCTGTTCATTGTTCTGGTGGTCTTTGCCGCGGGCTGCATCTCCGGGGGCGGGACGACCCCTGCTCCAACCACGACCACGACGACCGCCGCGAACCTTCCTTTTACCCCCGATGATATGGAAAACGCCATAAAATCCCTTAAGAGCTACGAGTACACCATGCACGTGGACAGCTACAACGGAACAAAACTCGTGGCCCAGCTCTCGAACGAGGGTGCGATTGACTTTGAGAGGAAGCTCAAATCCGTCTCCACCTTCTCGAATAGCTCCGTAGGCGGCGGCTCGTATTATAGGAGCTATTACTACACCACCTCCAGCGGCTACGCAAGCTATTTCGACCGGAACGGCACCGTGACCTGGGAGGCATCGTGCTACGGACCGGGTGAAGGGCCGGATTTCAACTCCACGATCCTCGGCGGGCTCTGGGAGGTCCTTAACATCGATAACGTCAGGGTCATCGAGGATGGAGATTACTATGTTATCTACGCCAATGAGACCGGCGGCACCGCGATTGGGCCCAACGTTACGAACGCATACCGGACCAGAATCGAAGTCAGGCTCACCCGGGACCTGATTCCGGTTGAGATAAAGAAAACCGTCTATTACGAGAAGGATGGCGCCAAGTGGGTTGACGTGATCACGATAGACGTCAGGAACCCCAACGCCGCCGTGGTTGAGCCGCCCGAGGAGCTCGTCGAGTACCTCAAGGCACAGGGTATCGACCTGACGGACTTCCTGAGTGGATGCTAAACCTTTAAATCCCCTTCCCCCATTTTCTTTTGGTGGATCTGCGGTGGATGCGTTCAGCGGTCTGGTGTTCTTTGCGTACGGACCGGCACTGGCGATACTCTGGTACTTCTATCACGCCGACAGGTACGAGCCCGAGCCGAGGAGGTACGTCCTGGGCACGTTCATCCTGGGAGGAACGCTCTCGGTTGGGATAGCGTTCATTCTGGAGAGCTTTCTGACCCTCGGTGGAGCCATTCAGCCTCTCCTGCCCGCGTCTGCATTCTACGTCGCCCTCGTGGCTGGAATAGTGGAAGAACCCGCCAAGGCGCTGGCTATACGCTGGCCATTCAAGGCGGGGCAGATGGATGGGATAATGGACGGCCTCGTCTACGGCGTGGCTGCGGGCCTTGGTTTCGCCGCGACGGAGAACTTCCTCTACGGCCTCGGCTGGGGTCTTGGAGTAACCGTGATGCGCGCGTTCCTCACCCCCCTCGCCCATGCCACGTGGAGTGCCGTGATAGGAGTGGCCTACGGCATGAAGGCGGAGGGCAAAATGACCTCCACGGCCTCGTACTTCCTGCTGGCAATGTTTCTGCACTTCATCTGGGACTACTACGCGTTCATGAGTGCTGGCGTCCCCGCGTACAACATCCTGCTGATATTCTTCATAATCCTGAACCTTGCCCTGCTCCGCTACTTCCTCCTCCTGGGACAGGCGGAGGACAGGAGCAGGCTGTGGTACTACTGGTTCAAGAGGAGGGACGGACTGTGAATGAGCTAGAGGAGGCTCTATTTGAAGCCAGACCTTACGTGGAGTATTATGATCGGCTGGAGAATCTGGTAAAGCGCCTCTGGGAGGAGGCCACCGATAGAGAGAACTTCCTCCAGTTTCTGAACGAGGAGATTGAGCGGGCCGAGGAACCCTTCAGGACGGACCTCAGGATATTCCTGCAGAAGTTTGAGGCGCTGTGAGATTCCATCTCTGGATGGTAACCTTTATAGCCCTCCGTTTTCAAACTTTTTTCGGGGGGTGTGACGAGAAAAACGGCGGTTGTGGCCGCGGTGGCTGTTCTCGTAGTGCTGGCAGTCTGGGTCGTGGTGAAGGCCATCTGTGGGGGACGTCCTCGCTTGCCGACAATCTCACTGAGAAGGAAATCTTCGCCTGCGTGAGCTATGAAAATCAAAGCGCCTTCTGGGGGGTGACCCTCCACGGGACCGTTGCCCTCTCGAACATCAACGAGCCCGTTAGAATCGAGGCCCCCAAGGGAATTGAGCGCGCGGGGGACTTCGAGGAAATATTCTGGTGAGGGGGCTAAGCCCCCCTCGTAGCCACTATTTTTATTCCGTTCCACTCGGCAACGACTTCCCCAATCTCCACAGGTGCCTCGAGCTTCAACTCCGCCAGGAATTTCATCAGCTCCGGAATCAGCTCCTTCGGTACCGGCTCCGCGGTTTTAACGCTCACCGTTGGCAGTGCGCCATCCCTGACCCTAACCACGCTCATGACGACCCTCTTGGGGTTGGTGGCCTCTTCCACTGCCCATTCCTGCCCCCTGGGGCAGGTGTGCCCGGTGACGCCTATGACCTTTCCGTCTTCAATCCTTACCTCAATGGAGCACCCAAGGGGGCAGACGATGCACGTGAAGCGGTACGTCTTCGTCATTCTCTCACCACCTCGACGGTAAGCTTCTCTGCATCCCTGATCTCCTCCGCCTTCAGCTTCACCCTGAGCATCTCGGCCGGCGTTGCCAGGGAGAGCTTTACGCGCTTCCCGACCTCGGGGATCCTGAGTTCGACGTCCTCCATCGGCCTCGCGACCCTGAGGTAGAGGTAAACGTCGCGCTCCCCGCTGAGGCGGTGTGGGGCGAGGAGGCGGACGTTTTCTCCCTTCTCAACCTTAACCCACTTCCTGCTCCCTATTCCGCCATTCTCGACGAACTCCTTCGCCCCTTCGGCCGCCAGCTCTCCCTGCTCTGCAACGTAATCGACGAGGTCGTTGATGAGGAGTGCGTTTCCAGCCACGAAAACCCCTGGAACGCTCGTCTCGAGCCTGTCGTTCACAACCGGCCCACCGGTGGAGGGGTCGATCTCAACGCCTATGGCCGTCAGCTTCTTGACGCTCGGCACTAATCCAGCGGAAACAATCAGTGTGTCTGCCTCAATCCAGAACTCGCTCCCCGGGATTTCCCTGAGGTTCTCGTCCACCTTTACGACCTTTACCCTCTCGACCCTTCCCCTGCCGCGAACTTCTACAACCTTGTGGCTCAGGTAGAGCGGAATATCGAAGTCCCTCAGGATCATGACGTTTCTGGCCAATCCACCGGGGTAGGGCATCAGCTCGATGACGGCCTTCACCTTTGCCCCCTCAAGGGCGAAGCGGCGCGCCATTATCAGGCCGACGTCGCCGGAACCGACTATCACAACCTCCCTGCCCGGCATTACCCCGTAGATGTCCATCAGCGTCTGGGCCTCTCCGGCGGTGTAGATTCCGGCAACTCTATCGCCGACTATTCCTATCTCGAAGGCGTGCCTCTCCCTCGCCCCGGCGGCGTAGATAACGGCCCTGGCCCAGACCTGGTAGGCACCGCTCGGTGATGTGAAGATGACCACCTTCTCAAGGTCGGAGTAGTTTTTGATTTCGAGCACCCTCGCGGCCGTTTTATACTCCACCCCGAGCTCCACCATCTTTCTGGCCAGCCTCGCCGCGAACTCCGGGCCGGTCAGCTCCTCCCTGAAGTAGTGCAATCCGAAGCCGGGGTGTATGCACTGGGGGAGTATCCCTCCCAGGTAGTCGTTCTCATCCAGGAGGAGAACGTTCAGCCCCAGCTCCTTGGCCCTTACCGCGGCCGCCATGCCGGCGGGTCCGCCGCCGATGACCACAACATCGTAGTTCAGCATCGGAATCCCCGGGAACATCAGGCATCACCCCTGAGGAGGGCCTTGACGTCGCCCACTCCAATCTCGCTTCCCTTACCTTTCAGGGTAACCTTCCACGGCTCAACGCCGTACTCCCTCGCGAGGAGCATGACTATCTTCGGCCTGCAGAAGCTCCCCTGGCATGTCCCGGTGGTTGCCTTCGTCCTGAACTTCACGGAATCCACGCTCGGCGTTTTAACGCCTATGAACTTCATCCTCTCGATGGCTTCAAGCACGTCCCCCTCGCTCACGTTGTTGCACCTGCAGACGACCTTTCCGTAGGAGGGGTTTCTCTTTACGGCCTCGTTGACCTGCTCCGGGCTCATCATGAAGAGGTGGCTTATCTCCCTCCTGTAGGGGTTCCACTTGGACTTCTCGACCAGTTTTATCCCGAGGTCGCGCCCGATTATCTCGGCAACCTCGTAGGCTATCGCTGGAGCGCTCGTCAGTCCCGGCGAACGGATTCCGGCGACGTTGATGAAGCCCCAGACCTCTTTCTCCGCTTTGATTATGAAGTCTCCCCCGCTGGGCTCTGGCCTTAATCCGGCAAAGGTTCTGATGACCTTGCTCTTCGGCGGGAGCTGGGGCCAGAGCTTCTTTGCCCCTTCCCAGACTTCTTCAAGCCCCTCCCTGGTGGTGGCGAGATCCTCTTTCTCCTCGGGGGGCAGATCCTGGGCGTTTGGCCCTATCATCAGATGGCCGGATATCTCGGTTGTTACTACGATTCCCTTGCTTATCGGGGTTGGGGTCGGGAAGAGGATCCTCCTCGGTCCGGGGATTCCCTCGTCGAAGAGCCAGTATTCTCCCTTCCTCGGGCGTATCTCGAAGTAATCTATGCCCGCCATTCTCGCTACCCTGTCGGCGTAGAGGCCTGCGGCGTTGATCACCATATCCGCCTCGATGAAGCCGTTGTTAGTCTCAACCCCCTTAACCTCGCCGTTCTCGACCTTTATGCCGGTGACCTCTGTCTCGAGGTGAGTTTTTACGCCGTTCGCCACCGCGTTCTCGGTTATCGCTATGACCGCTGGAATCGGCCCAATCTGCCCTACTATTGGGACCCATAGCGCCCCGATGGCTTCCCGCGTGAGACCGGGCTCGAGGTGGAAGAGCTCTTCCTTATCTACAATCCTCATCTCGGGGACGCCGTTCCTCCTTCCACGCTCCAGAAGTCTCTCAAGCTCGTCAAAGTCCTCCTCCCTGGTTGCGACTATCAGGGCCCCGTTCCAGACGTGGGGGATCTCAAGCTCCTTGACCCACTGGTGCCAGAGCCTGTTTCCCTTTATACACAGCTTCGCCCTCGTCGGATACTTCTCCGGGTCATCGTCGTAACCCCCGTGGATCAAAGCCGTGTTCGCCTTGCTGACGCCCCAGCCAACGTCCGGGGCCTTCTCTATCAGGTGAACCTCGAGGTTCTCGTACCGGCTCAGGACGCGCGCTATACTGGCCCCACTAATCCCCGCGCCTATTATGGCAACTTTCGTTTTCATGCTCTTCACCCCGATTTAACTTGAGAAAGGATTTTCACCGTTTTAAAGCTTTCCTTAACCTTAAGTTTGGCTGAAAAGGGAAGAGAGAACAGCTCTGGGCATGAGGGGGAAGGACATGGGTGGACACTCATCAAATGAACAGATATGGCGTCTGCCCTGCCAGTAACTTCAGTTTTGCATGTACGTCAAAAAAGAAGGAGACCGGAGCCGTGCGTTCGTCAGACTCCAACAACCTTCGCCCAGCCAATCGCCCTCTTCACTGCCTCCTTCCAGCCGCGGTAGAGCCGTTCCCTCGTTTCTTCGTCCATCGTCGGCTCGAAGATCCTCTCCGCCTTCCACAGGCTCCTTATCTCCTCGAGGCTCCCCCAGTAATCGACGGCGAGGCCGGCCAGATATGCCGCTCCCAGGGCTGTGGTCTCCTTCACGACGGGCCTGACGACGCGCCTGTTGAGTATGTCTGCCTGGAACTCAATCAGGAAGTCGTTCTCAGTCGCCCCTCCATCGACGCGGAGCTCCTTTATTCCTACGAGCCTCTCCATCTCCTCGACCACATCGCGCGTCAGGTAGGCTATAGCCTCTAAAGTCGCCCTCGCGAGGTGCTCCCTGCCGGTTCCGCGCGTTATGCCGATTATCAGCCCCCTCGCGAACTGGTCCCAGTAAGGCGCCCCGAGGCCGACGAAGGCCGGGACGAAGTAGACCCCCTCATTGCTTTCAAGCTTTCTCGCGAGTTCTTCGGTCTCGGGCGCGCTCTTTATTATCCTGATTCCGTCGCGGAGCCACTGAACTGCCGCACCGGTTATGAAGACGCTCCCCTCGAGGGCATAGGTGACCTTCCCATTGAGTCCCCAGGCGATGGTGGTGAGCAGGTTGTCCGAATAGCGGACGGTCTTTCCCGTGTTGGCCAGGATGAAGCTCCCCGTTCCGTAGGTGGCTTTCACCATCCCCGCCTCGAAGCCCGCCTGGCCGAACAGTGCCGCCTGCTGGTCGCCCGCGTCGCCGCTGACGGGTATCTCTGCAGAGGAGTTCCCTTTCCGTGTAGCCGTAGACCTCGCTCGATTCCTTAACCTCCGGCAGAACCTCCTCGGGGATATTGAAGATTTCGAGAAGCTCATCGTCCCATTCGAGCCTCCTGATGTTGAAGAGCATCGTCCTTGAGGCGTTGGAGTAATCGGTTACGTGCTCGCCGGTGAGGCGGTAGATCAGGAAGGTATCGACCGTTCCGAAGAGAGCCTCTCCCCTCTCGGCCTTCTCCCTCAAACCGGGAACGTTGTCGAGGAGCCACTTCAGCTTGCTGGCCGAGAAGTAGGCATCCGGCACGAGGCCCGTTTTCTCCTTGATTACATCACCGTATTCCCTCTTTATCTCCTCCACCATCTCGGCCGTTCTCCGGCACTGCCAGACTATCGCGTTGTGGAGTGGCTTACCGCTCCTGTCCCAGACTATCGTGGTTTCACGCTGGTTGGTAACGCCTATCGCCGCTATCTGGCTTGGCTCGATCTTTGCCCTCTCCAGGGCGGTCTTGATGGCCCTGAACTGGGCGTCCCAGATTTCTTCCGGGTTGTGCTCGACCCAGCCGGGCTTGGGGTAGTGCTGGGGGAACTCGTACTGCCCTATGCCCAGAACGTTGCTCTCCCTGTCGAAGACTATGGCCCTTGCAGAGGTGGTCCCCTCGTCGAGGGAAAGAACGTATCTTTCCATGATTATCACCAAAATAAAAAGTTCCTTGAGGGTATTAACGGTTTCGCCGGAAAAGTGGGAAACGGATTACCTCAATCCCAGTTCCCGGAGGTAGCTGATCATCCTCTCGACGTCGTTTGCTATGACGACCTCGAAGAGGCCCCTAAGCCTCGCGAGGTTGTCGTCGGCGTAGAAAAGTCCGTCGTTCTCTGTCCAGAGAACCACTTTAAGGCCGAGGGAACGCGCCCAGTGAAGGGCCTGCACCGTCTTCTCGAAACCGAGGAGGGCTATCGCCTCCATGGGCACGTTTATTGACCATAGGTTTAGCTCCTCCCTCAGCTTCGGAATCAGAGGGATCACTTCCTCCCTGTCTATGAGAAGCCCCATCGTGGTTTCCCCGTCGTGCTTCCGGTATTCCCTGAGGGCATCAATCTCGAAGGACGATATCATGACCCTCTCAGGGTCGTTCTCCGCCACTGCGGAGGCAACTTCTTCCGCGGCCTCAGGATCCTTCAGCTCTATGTTCACGAGTGCGTCCTTTGGGAGGGCATCGAAGACCTCCTCCAGCGTTGGAATCCTCTCGCCCATCCCTATGTCCGCCTTCCTGAGCTCCTCAAGCGTCATGTCCTTCTGTCTGCCCTTCATGTCGCTCGTCCTATCTATGGTCTCGTCGTGCATGACTATAACTTTCCCGTCCCCCGTCAGCCAGACGTCAAGCTCGATTCCATCGGCGCCCGATTCGACCGCCTTTCGGAAGGCCAGGAGACTGTTCTCGGGGAACCTGCTCATGTAGCCCCTGTGGCCGAGCACTATAACCTTATCCATTTCCCACATTGGAATCGCCCCAGGAAAATACTCCCTTCCCGTAAAAACCTTTCCTCAACCTGGCAGGGTCGTCCGAGATGACGGCATCCACGAGGGGGAGAAGCCTGGGCACCCAGTGGAGTTCGTCCATCCCGTGGTTCCAGAGGTAGATTCTAAGTCCGCGTTTTCTGAAGGTTTGGAGAAGGCTCCTGAACGCCCCGTACCCAACGTACGAAACGGCATCTATTGGCACGTGGAGGGAGTAGATGCCCTTCAACCGTGGAACCCATATGGGGGAGGAGTAGCCCACTATGGAAAAACCCACCCCGCAGTCGGGGCATGCCTTCAGAATGGTCTCCACTATCTCCGGCCTCTCGGAGGAAAAGACGGTTCTCTCGAGGGCCCCGTACCGTTCCGCCTCCCTTAGCAGGGGTTCAACGGCCCCGGCTTCTTTAACGTCGGCGTTGAATACCGCACCGTGAAGTCGTGTGAAGACGTCCTCCACCCGTGGTATCATCCGCCCCATTGGGTGCAGCCTTCTCATCTCGACGAAGGTTAGATTTTTGAGGGGGTAGAAAGCTCCGTTGGAGTAAAAGCCCCCGTCGTGGTGGGTTACGAGCTTTCCATCGCGGGTCAGCCTCACATCGAACTCCACTCCATCCGCGTATTTAAGCGCCCTCTCGAAGGATGGCAACGTGTTCTCGAGCCTTCCCCTGGCCCCTCTGTGTCCAAGGATGAGAGGTCTCTCACTGTCCATAGTTGTCACCCCTCCAACCGCTCAAAAATGAGCTCACAAGTCTTAAAAGTTTCATCCGTGTATTCTTTTCCTGTTAATTAAAACCCTGCCAATAGATGGGGGTGTACGGATTGGAGTTTAAGTACAGTAGGATATTCATACTCGGCTTTGGATTTTTCGGAATAAGCATTATCTGGGCCCTCTACAACGCCTACATACCGATATTCCTGCAGGACACGTTCCATCTCAGCAAAACGGTGACCGGCTTCATCATGACCATCGACAACCTCTTCGCGGTTCTCCTGCTCCCGTTCCTGGGCGCGCTCAGCGACATGACGAGAACGCGGATCGGGCGGCGTAAGCCGTACATACTGCTGGGCGCACCGTCGGCGGCTCTGATGTTCGCGCTCATCCCGGTAGCGAGGACCCACGAAAGTCTGGCCCTCTTCATGGGAACGATTATCCTGATGAACTTCTTTATGGCGCTGTTCCGCTCCCCGGTCGTTGCGTTCATGCCGGATATAACGCCGAGCGAAAAGAGGAGCCAGGCCAACGGAATAATCAACTTCATGGGAGGTCTCGGCGCCCTGCTGGCGTACTTCGGAGGCAAAGCCCTCTATGACATGAACTACGCCTACCCCTTCTACTTCGGTGCCGCGATAATGCTCCTCGCCAACGTACTCGTTGTTCTCGTCGTCCCCGAGCCCGAGGAGTACCGCGTCCCTGGGAAGAAGATAAGCGTGAGGAAGCTTCTCTCCGAGACATCCCACAGGAGCTTCGGTGAGCTGAAGGACAACCTCAAGGACGTGTTCACGAGTCACGAGAGGAGCCTCCTGGCCGTCCTCCTCGCGATATTCCTCTGGTTCATAGCCTTCAACTCGTTGGAGACCTTCTTCACCAGCTACGCCAAGTACTACCTTGGAATAGAGGAGAGCACGGGGGCATTCATGCTCGGCGTCTTCAGCCTGAGCTTCATGCTCTTCGCAATCCCCGCCGGGTTCATCGGAGGCCGCTTCGGAAGGAGGAGGACGATAACCCTGGGTCTTATAATAGTCATTGGAATAATGCTTGCCGCGTACCTCGTCGGCGAGGGCTCGAAACCGGAGTCCAGCTCCCTGAGCGACCCCGTCGTCATGACGTTCATGGGCCTCTTCTTCGTAGGCGGTATGGGATGGGCCATGATCAACGTCAATTCCCTGCCGATGGTCGTGGACATGACGACCGAGGAGAAGCTTGGAGGGTACACGGGTCTCTACTACTTCTTCAGCCAGGCGGCAAACCTCGTTGCCCCGCCCTTTGCGGGGGCGTTCCTCGACGTTATCGGCTACAGGACCCTCCTGCCCTTCGCGACGCTCTTCTTCATACTCGCGGCCCTGGCGATGCAGTTCGTCCGGAGGGGCGACATCGTTCGGAGGAAGGGCGACGCCCTCGACTACGTCCCAGATATGGATTGAGTTCAATTTCCCCATCTATTTAATTGTTGAAATCCAGATCGTCATAGATTGCTTGAGAATAAGGGGGTGATACCATGGAACGAAAGGGCTTCAATTGGGGTGTTGTTCTCGGTCTGGCTCTCCTGGGATTCAGCAGGAGCATGGGATGGGCCCTCAACAAGGGGTTCTCTTTCCCCCTGCTCTCCGACTACACCGGTTCCGCCTTTGTGAAGGGAAGCATTCTGGCACTTGAGGGGTTTATAGGCTTAATAATCCCGCCGCTCCTCGGATATTACAGCGATACCCTCAAGTCAAGGCACGGGAGGAGGAGACCCTTCATATTCATAGGGGGCATCCTCGCGGCGCTGGCGACGCTCATGATATGGGCCGCCTACAGGATGGGCGCTCCCCTCTGGGCCTTTGCCCTCACGCTGGGCTTCCTGTACTTCTCACTCCACCTCTACACCGCCCAGTTCAGGGCTTTAATGCCGGACACGGTTGAGAGCGGCCAGCGAGGAAAGGCGAGCGGAGTTATAACGCTCCTCGAGTGGGCCGGCAACCTCTTCCTCTTTGGCCTTGGGGGTTTCCTGGTTGCGAAGTATGGGAAGGACTACATCGGTCCGTTCGGGCTCACTGCACTCTTCCTCTTCATCGCGGCGGCTTTTGTCTACCACAAGGTCAGGGAGCCGGAGACCCCTGAGATAAAGGAAAACGAGAGTCTCTCGGGATACGTGAGGAGCATATTTGCCACGAAGGACTTCCTGAAGTTCTACACGGCCCAGATCCTCTGGTGGATGAGCTTCGAGTTCATAGCCATATTCCTGTACGGTATCATAGCGTTCATACTCAAGGGCAATGCGACACCTGAGACCATCGATGCAGTGACCTCGATGGGCCTCTACCTGATGGCGCTCTTCAACGTTGCAGTGCTCATTGGTTCCCTCCCCGGCGGCTACGTCTACGATAGGGTGGGAAGGAGGCTCAGTATAATCATAGGAGGCCTCATCTTCGCCCTGCCGCTCCTGTGGGGGTGGTTCATCCACACGGAGGCCCAGATTTACATGGCACTGTTCATGGCCGGAATCGGGTGGGGGGCGCTCATAGCGGCATCCTACCCCGTGGTCGGAGACCTCCTCACCAGGTTCGAGAAGGAGGCCTTCACGGGGCGCTACTACGGTGTCTACGAGGCCACCAAGTCAATCCCGGTACTGCTCGCGGGCACCATAGGTGGGGCCATCGTTGACCTGGCGGGTGGTAACTACCGCATTCTCTTCCCGATAGGGGCCATCCTGGTGTTCCTCGCGATGCCCCTTATATGGAGCATGAAGGAGCTCGAGGTGAGGAGGGAATGATGGCCTGGCTTGTTCTCTTCCTCTTCTTGCTCTTTCTGGCCTTTTCGGCCTTCGTGGGTTACAAAATGGTGAAACCGCCGCGCCTCATTGGGGACTGGACGCCCAAGGAGCTGGGCTTCGACTACGAGGATGTCACCATCGAAACGGAGGACGGGATTAAGCTGAGCGGCTGGTGGATTCCGAACGGGAGCGACAAAACGGTCGTTCCGCTACACGGCTACACGGCGAGCCGGTGGAACGACCTCTACATAAAGCCCACGATCGAGTTCCTTCTCGGGGAGGGCTACAACGTCCTTGCCTTTGACTTCAGAGCCCATGGAAAGAGCGAAGGGAAGTACACGACGGTCGGCGATAGGGAGATAGCCGACGTGAGGGCCGCCGTAAGGTGGCTGAGGGAGAAGCACCCTGAGAGTAGCAATAGAATCGGATTAATAGGCTTCTCGATGGGTGCCATGCTGACCATACGCTCGCTCGCCGAGATTCAGGAGGTCTGCTGCGGCGTCGCCGATTCACCGCCGATGGACCTCGATAAGACAGGCGCGAGGGGGCTGAAATATTTCGCCAAACTGCCCGAGTGGCTTCACATCTTTGTCCGGCCCTTCACGAAGCTCTTCAGCGGTGGGAGAGAGGTTCACCCCATAGAGTACGCCGATGACGTCAGAAAGCCGCTCCTCCTCATAGCCGGTGAAAAAGACCCCCTGGTCACGGTTGAGGAAATCAGGGAGTTCTACGAGAGGAACAGGGCTGTGAACGCCGGTGTTGAACTCTGGGTTACCGACGCCCCCCACGTGAGGACGCTCAAGTTCCATCCCGATGAATGGAAAGCCCGGGTCGGTGAGTTTCTGAGAAATGTCATGGGTTAGGCTTTTAGCCCCGGGTTTCCATTTTTTCCCGTGGGAGCATGAAAGCGGAAATCTCGACCATGGTCATCATCGTCCTCGTCTTCGCGGCGTCGTCCTCCATATCCGCGCCCGCCTACATCCACCGGTTCGGGGACTTTGCCATTCTCATACACGACGTCAGCCCGGGATACTTCGAGCAGCTGAGGGAGGTAACCGCCCTTATAGATGAATACTCCCTCCAGAACGCGACTTACCTCTTCGTGATTCCGAACCACGGCGGGGGAATGCCTCTTGAGGATTACCCCGCTTTCGTGGCTTTCCTCGGGAGGCTGGAGGCGGAGGGCTACCACATCGAGCTTCATGGCTACACCCACATCGGGGACGAGTTTAACTGCGGCGCGAACTTGGCCGCGGAGAAGCTTGAACTCGGCCTTGAGGCACTCGCCCCGCTCAACGCATCGCCCGCGTACTTCATAGCCCCACGATACTCCCTCTCGGAAGATGCACTGGCGGTTCTCCTGTCCCGCAACATAACCATCATCGGGGAGGATTTCGTGTACTTCCCCAACGGAACCATTGAGCCGATATACAATAGGGAGTACACGTGGTACCTTCCCAGCCCCCTCCTGGACTACCAGCTGGCGAGCGCCAGGGCCTCGTACGCCCACACCAGGGGAACTTTCCTCCTGTCCATCCACCCTGGTGCGGTCAACAGCGGTGATGGAATGGAATTTCTGAAAAGGTTCCTGAATGTTGTGGTTTCAATGAAAAAATAGAATTACTGGAGCCTCCTGACTGCCCAGTTGTAGAGGAGTATCGCCACCAGCAGCATGCCAAAGCTGCTCACGGCCACCCACGCAACGTCCGGCAGAACCTCACTCGCCGGCCTGTGGTAGAGCTCCAGGAGGCGGAGACTTTTAAGGGCCGTCCCGAGGGGGAAGTAGTCCGCTATGGGCCTTGCCCACTCCGGGAGTACGCTCGCCGGGATGACGATGCCTGCCAGGAAAAGCAGGGGCATTGAGATGAGGTTGACTATGGCGTTCGTGGCCTTTATGCTCCTCGTGCCCATAGCTATGGCCAGCCCCAGGCTCATCGAGAAGACTGCGGCGAGGAATATTATCACCCATCCGAGGGGACCCGGAAAGATCGTTTCCCCGAAGACCAGTCTCGCGTAGGCTATGCCTATGAGTATGCTCACCGTTATGATGATGAACGTGGAGAGCATCTTTCCGACCAGGAAGTCCCAGGCGGTGGCCGGCGAGGCAGCTATGCGCCTTAGTGTGCCGTGCTCTATCTCCTCAAGCGTTCCAGAGCCTATCATGAGCATTGTTGCAAAGAGGAACTGTATCCCTATGAAGCTCGTGACGTAGAATTGAACGGCCGAGGGGGCTTCTCCCCTAACTTCCTTCTCCTCCAGTTCGAGGGGATTCGTAAGCCCGAGCATGTATCCCCTGACGTCGTCCATCGTGAGGTTCCCCGCCCCTTCATCTGGGATGTACCTCTCCATGTAGCCCAGGGTGATGTTCAGCCTCCTCTCGACCATCCTCTTCTCGAACTCCGAGAAGAAGCCCTTTATAACCCCGCTGACTATCTGGTAGTTCTGTGGGTCGCTCCTGTCGAAGTAGGTGTAAATCCTGCCCTGAAGACCACACGAAACGTTCTTTCCAAAACCATCCGGAAAGACCAGGAGAACGTCGACCCTTCCGGTCCTGACGGCGTCTATCCCTGCGCTCTCGTTGGGGTAGGTTTTGACTCTGAAGACGTGAATCCCTTCCATCGTCACGTTCTCCATTACGTTCACGACGTCGGTCGCGCTGAACTGGGCGCTCTCGTTGGAGTAGACGACGCCGACGTCTATACTTATCGGCGGGTTGTGGCCACCCCATATCCCTCCGAGCAGGGTGATCCACATCAGCGGAAAGACGAATATCCAGAAGAGCGCCATCTTCTCCCGTCGGGTCTCCCTCAGATCCTTGCCGAGTATAGCCCTGATGGCCCTGCTCTTCATTCCAGCCCCCTCCCGGTGAGCTTTAAGAAAACGTCCTCAAGTGTCGGCTCCTCAACCCTTATCGTCCGTATCTCGCTCCCCGCCCCCACGAGGAGTTCCACAATCCTCGGCAGGGCGGTTTTTGAATCTTCTACGGAAATCCTGAGTGCCCCTTCACGCTCTATCGTCCTCGAGAACTCCTCTTTCACGAGCTCCGTGCCCCTCAGGATGCCCTCGACGTGTATCACACTTTCCTCCCCCGCGAGGGACTTCAGTTCGTCGGGGGTTCCGACGGCTATCACAGTCCCCTCGTTCATTATCGCCACCCTGTCGGCGAGGGCCTCCGCTTCCTCCATGTAGTGGGTCGCCAGGAGTATCGTTTTTCCCCCTTCGCGGAGCATTCCTATGACCTCCCAGAGTTCCCTCCGCGAGGGCACATCCAGCCCCGCCGACGGCTCATCGAGGATCAGAAGTTCCGGCTCGTAGAGTAGTGCTATCGCCAGATTGAGGCGCCTCTTGAAGCCGCCGCTCAGCTCCCTGGCCTTTTTCTTTGCCGGGAGGGAGAACTCCAAGATAAGCTCCCTCACGCGCTCCCTGGGTGCATCGTAGAGGTCGGCGTAGAAGTGCAGGTTCTCCTCCACGGTCAGGAGGCCGTAGGCCACACTCTCCTGGGGAGCGTAGCCTATCAGTCTGGCGGTCTTCTTTGAGAGGGGCTCGCCGAAGACCAGTATCTCGCCGGAATCGTAGCCCAGCCCTTCTGCCAGAATCCGTATCAACGTGGTCTTTCCGGCCCCGTTCGGACCGAGGAGCGCGAAGACCTCCCCTTTTTCAGCTTCGAGGTCTATCCCCTTCAGGGCGAGGAAATCACCGTAGCTTTTCCTCAGCCCCCTGATCTCAAGAGCTTTCATAGGTTCACCCATTCTCTAGTTGGGTGTCATTGAATATAAAACCCCGGGAAGTTCTGAAATTCAGAATGGCCTCGGCTAACCCTCTTCTCCTCACCGCTCAGCGTGGCTAACGCTCGTCATCGGCCGGGAGAATTTCGGGGGAACCTTTTAAAAAGCAACCGCCGAGAAGGGAAGGGGGATGAAGAGCGTTTACCGGTCTGATTCGCTACCGGATGAAGAGACTGGCACTGGCAGACCCCATCACTTCTTGAAGAGCTCGTGCTCCACGAGCGCGACTATGTCGTTGTGGATGTCCTCAACGCTCGCAAGGGCGTTGACTATCCTCATCTCCGGGAAGCGCTCCGCGAGCTTGAGGTAGTTCTCGCGAACCTTCTTCTGGAGCTCCGCTATCTTGTCGAACTCGGTCTTTATGCTCCGCCCGTTTATGCGCTTCATGCTCTCCTTCACCGGCAGATCGAGGAGTATCACGAGGTCGGGCCTCACGGCGAATCTGTTGAGGTCAATGAGCCACTCAAGGTCGAGCCCTCTCGCCCACTGGTATGCGAGGGAGGAGTAGAAGTAGCGGTCGGATATGACGATTTTACCGGCTTCTATTGAGGGTTTTATCAGCTTGCTGACGTGCTCTGCCCTGTCTGCGGCGAACAGGAGTGCTTCCGCTTCGTGGCTTATCCTCGCGCCGTCTATGATGCCCTCCTTTCCGCCGGTGAGCACGAGCTTCCTGATGAGCTTTCCGAAAGCCGTGTCTGTAGGCTCCTTTGTGAGAACGACCTCGTGACCCTTCTCCTCAAACCACTCCGCCAGAAGTTTTGTCTGAGTTGATTTTCCCGCACCATCGATGCCTTCGATAACAATGAACATTCCCACACAGGTCACCCCCAAAATGGACGGAGAATTATAACGGCGCGGGCCTTTTTAACGCTTTTCCGTGAAAATTTTTGAAAAGGATTTAAAAAGAGCCCAAAAATTCAAAGGTTCTTTTTCATGTGGTCGAGCAGCTTCCATATGCTGCCGAACTCCAGCTCCTCCCCGTCCCTGTAGAACTCGACAACCCCCTCGGGCCTGAAGCGCAGTCCAAAGTCGTAGTCACCCTTCCCGAGCTTGTGGAGGAAGACCTCTTTGGGCTTCGGGGGAAGGTAGCTGGTCATCATATCGTTGATCAGCTCAATCTCGAAGCCGAAGTGGTCGCTCATGCGCGGGAAGAAGAGCACCGCGGGGGTGTTCATGGCATCGACGAGGGCCTTTCCATCGATGCGGAAGTTGTAGTGCTTGAAGACCTCGTGGAGGAAGTCGTCGAGGGCGTTGGGATAATAGACCGTCGCCCCGATGTCGTTGGGGTGGGCCTCTATGAAGCTCCTGCTCTCCAGTATGGCCCCTATTTCGTCGCCATCGAGGCCGCTGACGTAAACGCGGACGCCGCCGTAGTAGTACACGTAGGCCAGGGGCAGGCCCTTCCTCATGGCGAAGTCCTTGAGGGCTATGAGGGGAATGAGTCTGACGTCCATGATGGTTGAGCCTGTACTGACGATTCCGACCACCATGGCGCGCTTCCCGTACCTTGAGATGGCCCTTCCGTCCCTTCCGACTATTATCGTGCCGTGGGATATCGTTCCTATTGCCCTTCCGAGAAGGGCGAGCTCCTCAGGGTTGAACCTGGGGGAATAGTACACCTCCACTTTCATCACCTCAATCAGGCAGTATTATACTCTCCTTTCCAATCCGGGACTCCACCCAGATCTTGACGTTGGAGCCAATCTTGCTGAAGTCTTCGATGAGCGTGTTGTCGCCGATTACGCTTCCGGGCTGTATCACAACGCCCTTCCCAATGTGGACGTTTTCGCCTATTATGGCCTCCCGAATCTCGGCACCATCCTCTATGACGGCACCTGAAAATATCACCGAACGCTCTATTTTAACGTTTCTGCCAACTTCAACGTCGTCTCCGAGCACCGCGAACCCCCTTATCCCGGGCCTCCTCAGCACGCACCGCCTTCCCGTGACGAGTGCCCCTCCGTGTTCGAGGTTCCCCTTGAGGCCCTCCGTCCGCAGCTCGGGCAGCAGGAGCCGCCCATGGAAGACGTCTTCCGTTGCCTGGAGGTAGCTGGAGGGTCTGCCCACGTCGTTCCAGTATTCATTGAACGGGAAACCGTACAGGGCGAGATCGTTCTCCAGCATTCGGGGGAAGAGATCCTTTGAGAAGTCGAAGTTCATTTCCGTAGGGACGAGATCGAACGCCTCCGGCTCGAAGACGTAGATGCCGGCGTTGACGAGGTTGCTGAACGTCTCCTCCGGCTTCGGCTTCTCCTTGAAGCGAAGTATCCTGCCATCGTCGTTGATCACCGCTATGCCGTACTGGGTGGGATCCTCAACCCTTGATAGGGCTATCGTGGCGAGGGCTTTTTTTCTGCGGTGGTACTCGTAGAGCGCCTTAAGGTCAAGGTTCGTCAGCACGTCGCTGGAGACGACGAAAAACGTTTCGTCCATGTTCTTTACCACCTTCTTCGTCGCCCCTGCTGTTCCGAGCTTGATGTTGTCGCCGTTGGAATACCGCATCCTGACGCCCCAACTGCTTCCGTCCCCGAAGTAGTCAATTATGCGCTCTTTGAGGTACCCGACCAGGACGTATATCTCATCCACGCCCGCCTTCACCAGGTTTTGAACGGCGTACTCCATAAGCGGCCGGTTGAAGAATGGAATCATCGGCTTTGGCCGGTACACCGTTAGTGGAAGCAACCTCGTGCCCCTACCTCCGGCCAGAATCACGGCTTTCATTACAAGCACCGATAGTCTATATCACCGCGAGTTAATATACTTTGCGCCGATGCAGTGAGATGAACACCGGTCGATAAATATGGGCATCTGGTACCTGTCGTTGTGACAAGCTGTCCTCCCTTTTCTGGATAATAACCAAAATACGGCCTGGAATTGCCCCATGTGCTGGTCATAACGACGAAGAATTTTTAAGCCCGAATCCAACTCCCAACGGAGGCGATATTATGAACGCCATTGAGAAGCTTGAAAAGCTCCTCGATAGAGAGCAGTTTGAGAAAATCAAGGCCCTGAACAACCCGGAACTCCACGAGTTTCTGGCGGAGTGGATTGAGTGGCTCGAGCCTGATAAGGTCTTCGTCTGCACGGACAGTCCTGAGGACGAGGCCTACGTCAAATGGAAGGCCCTCTACTACGGCGAGGAAAAGATGCTTGAGACCCCGAATCACACGGTTCACTACGATAATTACTACGACCAGGCCCGCGACAAGGCCAACACGAAGCTCCTCGTTCCGGGTGGGAAGGCGATTCCCTTCCTCAACACCAAGGACAGGGACGAGGGTTTGAGGGAGATACGCGAGCTCATGAAGGGCGTTATGAAGGGCAAGGAGCTCTTCGTCTGCTTCTTCGTCCTTGGGCCCAGGAACTCGGTCTTCACGATTCCTGCCGTTCAGCTCACCGATTCAGCCTACGTCGCCCACTCGGAGTTCATCCTCTACAGGAAGGGCTACGAGGAGTTCAAGCGCTTGGGTAGAAACGCTCGCTTCTTCCGCTTTGTTCACAGTGAGGGTGAGCTCGACGATAGGAAGACCAGCAAAAACCTCGACAGGAGGAGGATTTACATCGATCTTCTCGACGAGACCGTTTATTCAGTCAACACCCAGTACGGAGGAAACACCATCGGCTTGAAGAAGCTCGCCTTCAGGCTCACCATCCAGCGTGCGGTCAGGGAGGGCTGGCTCAGCGAGCACATGTTCCTGATGCGCGTCAACGGCCCCGACGGAAGGAAGACCTACTTCACCGGCGCCTACCCGAGCATGTGCGGAAAGACCTCCACCGCCATGATCAGCTGGGAGAACATCGTGGGTGATGACCTCAGCTTTATAGTGCCCGTCAACGGCGTTGCTAGGGGAGCCAACGTTGAAAAGGGAGTCTTCGGCATCATCCAGGGCGTCAATCCCGAGGACGACCCGATAATCTGGGAGATACTGCATTCACCGGTCGAGATAATATTCTCCAACGTGCTCGTCAAGGACGGCAAGCCCTACTGGAACGAGATGGGGGTTCCGATTCCCGACGAGGGTGAGAACCACAGCGGAAAGTGGTGGCGCGGAAAGAAGGACGCAGAAGGAAACGAGATACCTCCGAGCCACAAGAACGCCCGCTTCACGGTCTCACTGGAGCACTTCCCGAACGTTGACCTGGAGGCCCTGGAGAACCCATGCGGCGTTGAGGTCGGTGGAATGATATTCGGCGGCCGCGACAAGGACACCTGGCCGCCGGTCAGGGAGGCCTTCAACTGGAGGCACGGCATCGTTACGATGGGCGCCGCCCTCGAGAGCGAGACCACCGCGGCGACCCTCGGCAAGGAAGGCGTCAGGGCCTTCAACCCGATGGCCATACTTGACTTCATGAGCGTCCCGCTCGGGGAATACCTCAGGAACTACCTTGACTTTGAGAAGAAGCTCAGAAAGGCCCCCAAGATATTCGCGGTGAACTACTTCCTCCGCGATGAAAACGGGAACTGGCTTAACCACAAGCTCGACAAGGGCGTCTGGCTCAAGTGGATGGAGCTGAGGGTTCACGGGGACGTCGGGGCGATAGAGACCCCCATAGGCTACATACCGAAGTACGCGGACCTCGCCAGGCTCTTTAAGGAGGTCCTGGACAGGGAGTACACCAGGGAGGAGTACGAGAAACAGTTCACCATCCGCGTTCCGGAGTTGCTCGCCAAGATAGAGCGCATCGAGACCATCTACCGCGAGAAGGTTGGGGAAGTCCCGGAGGAGCTCTTCCAGGTTCTCGAGGAGGAAAGGAAGAGGCTCCTTGAGGCCAGGGAGCGGTACGGGGACTACATCAGCCCCTTCGCCCTTGAAGAAAAACTTTAAATTTTAACTTTTTTTCACTTTCTCTGAATGAAGGTTGGGGAACTTCACGGATATCCAATTTCGATTGAGGTTCTCCTTAGAGATAGGAGGCTCGTTATGAGGCCCTCAGTCTACACCCACGAAAGGGGCTGGGTGAGGTTCGAGGGTGTTCAGGGAACGGCGCTCCTTGAGTGGCTTCTCCTCCTGCCGGTCGGGCATTACTGGGGTGGCTATGTTCCACCGGTTCCACTGAGATGGAAGTTCCGGACGGCCGATGACTACGTTTGCATAGCGGATGGGTGCATGGACTGGAAGCGTCTCCTAAAAGAATCGCTGGTTATGACGTATCGGTTCCTAAGGGACCACGCCGGAAAGATAAACCGCCTCCTGCTGGAGAGGGAGCAAAAGCCCATCAACTACTCAAGCCTCGGCAAAGCGTACAGAAAGGCTGTGGAACTCCACCGCGAGAGGTACGGGGAGCCTTGGTTCCTCCTGCGCCCGAAGTTCAGGGGCAGGGTGCTTGAGTTCTGGATTGACCTTTCAACGTACGACTCCTGCGACATCGAATACGCATGGGGAGAGCTGAAGGTTATGGACGTTCCCCTCGGGAGCTGGTGCATCGAAAATGAGGAAGGTGCGTGTGTGGGCTTCTATGGCTTCGTGCAGGAGCTCCTCCACGTTGCACACTCCATAGTCACGGGACACAACAAACTCCACGTGTACAACCTCGAGGATGCCCTGGATGAAAATCTGCCCGTTAGAAAGGATTCACTAATCATACGGACATCCCTCTTCTTCCAGTTCCTCGACTTCTACTTCGAGGTGCCCCGTGGGGGGAAGGTAGTTAGGATACACCGCGTGAACGAAATGGGTGACTGGTTCCCAAAGATTAAGATAGTTGAGGTGCCCCTAGGAGATTTCCTCCACGACGTCATCGCGCTTGGGAGGTGGTACTTCGAGAATTTCGGGGTCTTCTGGAAAATTGAGGAAACGATATCCAAGGTTTCCAAAAGGGACTACTACGCGAGCATAATGAACGTGTATCTCTCAGCACTCGGCGCGATGAAAAAGAAGAAGGGAAAGGAACGGGTTCCAACTCCCCTGTCAAAGAGATACCGTGCGTGGACGCTTTGGTGCAAGGACGACGAGCTCCCCGTGGAAGTCAGCGGGCGCCTGTTCAAGCTCCGGGAACTGACATCCGAACCTTTCGGGCTGGTGGACGAAATAGAACGAGAGCTCACAAAGATATACGGCAGGTACCGGAACCCGTTTTCGGAAATGGGCGACACCTTTGAAATCCGGCTCAAAGCTTCCCCCAAAGACCTCCCCGGTTCGGAGCTCGTTCTGACATTGAAGAGACACTGGAAGGGGAAGTATCAGCTCGTAAAAATCCGCGTCCTGCGGACTTCGTCAAACGTCGAGCGGTAAGGCTTTTTAAGGACATCGATAACTAAGTATCACCCAGGATGATATACGGGTGGTTGCCATGGCAGAGCTCGATACGTGCACATGTGATACAATCAGGGAGAAGCTTCCCCATCCGCTTAAGGGCCTGGCCGACCTGGCCTACAACTACTGGTGGAGCTGGAACAGGCGTGCCACCAAGCTCTGGGAACGAATAGACCCGGAACTCTGGCGCGAGCACAAGAACCCCGTTAAGCTCCTGCTGGACACACCTGAAGACCGCTTCAAGGAGCTCCTCCGCGACGATGATTTCATGAACCTCTACGAGCTGGTGATGGACCAGTTTGAGGCTTACATGAATCCCGAGAGCACCTGGTTCTCGACCAACTATCCCAAGTGGGACAAACCTATAGTGTACCTCTGCATGGAGTACGGTATAAGCAGGAGCCTGCCCATCTATTCCGGTGGTCTGGGAATTCTCGCTGGCGACCACGTGAAGACCGCGAGCGACCTCGGGCTTCCGTTCATAGCGGTTGGCCTTCTCTACAAGCACGGCTACTTTAGGCAGGAGATAGACAGGGACGGCCAGCAGAGGGAGATATTTCCCGAGTACCGGCCGGAAGAGATGCCGATCACGCCAGTTCTCGGTAGCGATGGAAAACCGCTCCTGGTCGAGGTTCCGATTGGAGATGGCATCGTCCACGCGAGGGCCTTTGAGGTGAGGGTCGGCAGGGTCAGGATATACCTCCTCGACACGGATGTGCCCGAGAACAGCGCCGACGACAGAAAGATATGTGACTACCTCTACAACGCCGAGATAGACAAGCGCATAAAGCAGGAAATACTTCTTGGAATCGGTGGGATGAGGCTCCTGAAAGCCCTTGGGATAGAACCCGGTGTCGTTCACCTCAACGAGGGGCACCCGGCCTTTGCGAACCTCCAGAGGATGGCCTGGTACATGGAGGAGGGCCTTACCTTCACAGAGGCGCTCAGCATAGTTAGGGGCACGACGGTTTTCACCACGCACACCCCGGTTCCGGCCGGCCACGACAGGTTTCCGATAGAGGAAGTCAGGAAGAGGCTGGCGAGGTTCCTTGGGGGCAGGGAAGAGCTTCTGGAGCTTGGCAGAGAAGGCGACCAGCTTAACATGACCCTCCTGGCCATAAGGACGTCGAGCTACGTCAACGGCGTGAGCCAGCTTCACGCGGAGGTCAGCAAGCGCATGTGGAAGGACCTCTGGCCGGACGTCCCGATAGACGAGATACCGATAGAGGGCATCACGAACGGAATCCACACCATGACGTGGGTTCACAACGAGATGAGGAAGCTCTTCGACCGCTACATTGGAAGGGTCTGGCGTGAACACACGAACCTGGAGGGAATCTGGTACGCCGTTGAGAGGATCCCTGACGAGGAGCTCTGGGAGGCGCACCTCGAAGCCAAGAGACAGTTCCTCGCCCTTCTGAGGAGGAAGATCATGCGGCGGAACCAGCGCCTCGGTACGGACGACCCTCTCCCGAGCATCGACGAGAACGCTCTCATAATTGGCTTCGCCAGGCGCTTTGCAACCTACAAGCGGGCGACGCTCCTGTTCATGGACCTTGAGCGGCTGAAGAGGATCCTCAACAACCCCGAGCGGCCGGTGTACCTGGTCTTCGGTGGAAAGGCCCACCCGATGGATGAAGCGGGGAAGGAATTCCTTAAGCGCGTTTACGAGGTCAGCCAGATGCCCGAGTTCCGGGGCAAGATATTCGTGATGGAGAACTACGATATGGGCAGCGCCAGGCTCATGGTTGCGGGAGTCGATGTCTGGCTCAACAACCCGCGCAGACCGCTGGAGGCGAGCGGAACGAGCGGCATGAAAGCTGGATTGAACGGCGTCCTCAACGCGAGCATCTACGACGGCTGGTGGGTCGAGGGCTACAACGGAAAGAACGGCTGGGTGATCGGCGAGGAGAGCACGGAGCCGGAGACGGATGCCGACGACGTCAAGGATGCCGTGGCCCTCTACGAACTCCTTGAGAGGGAGATAATCCCGACCTACTACGACAACCGCGAGCGCTGGGTTTACATGATGAAGGAGAGCATCAAGGGCATCGCCCCGCGCTTCAGCACCCACCGCATGGTCAAGGAGTACATGGACAGGTTCTACTCGAGGGCCATGAGCAACCACATCTGGCTCACCCGCGACGGGTACCGCGGTGCGAAGGACATTGCCGCGTGGAAGGACCGCGTCACCGCCTCGTGGGACGAAGTGCGGCTCTGTGATCCGAAGGTTCGCGAAGACGGAACCGGTCTGGAGGTGGAGGTCGTCCTGGACGGACTGAAGCCCGAAGACGTCCGCGTGGAGCTCTACTACGGGGTTAAGGCCGAGGGCTACAACGTCGAGAGGGCCCACATAATAGAGCTCAGGCATCCGAAGAAGCTCGAAGGCGGCAGGTGGCTCTACACCTACGAGGGCAACGCTCTCAGACATCTGGGCGACCCCTGCTGGCACTACGCGCTCCGCGTTTATCCGCACCACGAGAAGCTGCCCCACAGGTTCCTCCTCGGTCTGGTGAAGTGGAGGAGCATTGATACCTAACCTTTCCTTTTTGTTTCATCTCTGTGCGGTACCGTGTCCTGGAATGCCAGTTGAAACTTTTAGACTTTCTTGATGGTGGGACATATTTTTAACCGGAAGCGTTCATTGTAAAAGCCGGACAACCGACAGGGGGTGAAATCATGGATGAGGTGAAGAAGTGGACTCTGTACCTTACGTTCCTGGTTGCGGGATTTGCCACGGGCATCGGTAGCATAGGCCTGTTCCCCCAGTTCTGGCTCCAGTACGGCATCACAGGAATGGCTGTGTACATTGTCTTCCTTGCCGTGTTTACGTACATCGCCATACTTGAGGCAGAGACTGTCATGAAGTCCGGCTACTACTTCGTCGAGCTTTACAACAAGGTTTCCAGGCGGCCGGCGATGGTGCTGTCCATATTTGTCGTTATAGCGGTGTTCCTTTCGTACTACGCGGCCAACACCATGCTGACGGTGCTCTCGCCCGTCCTCGGCACGGGGACCGTTGCCAGGCTGATAGCGAAGGTGCTGATGTTCACCGTGGTCTTTCTGATACTCACCAGGGCCAAGGAGAAGACGTTCTCCATCATGGCCTTTGGTTCGATAATCTTCGTCGTCGCGGTGGCCGTGACCGCCGTTGCCTTCAAGGTTCAGATACCTGAGAACGCGGCGTTTCTGGGGCTGGCCAAGCACATGATGGTTGCCAGGCATGGACTAAGCCTCGCCATGATAAAGGCTGCCGCCGAAAGGGCCCTTTACGGTGTCGGCCTGGGAATGGCTTTCTACCTCATGCTCGGCAGCTTCATAAACGAGCGCTTTAACGCCAGGGTCATCATCGGGACAGGAATATTCATCCAGCTCCTCATAGGCGTCCTCTCCACGGTAACCGTGGTTTACGCCATTGCCCCCACAACGCCGGAAAGACTCCTTCAGTACGTCTACGGCGGTGAAGAGGGCGCCATTCAGATGATGGCCGACCTTCCCACGATACTCGCGGATTACCCCATGCTCCTGGCGTTAATAGGCCTTTCTACGTTCTTCGCCGGTGTGACCAGCCTGCTCCCAACCGCGGAGGTTGGCCTTCAGATCATCGAATCGATGCTGGGTACCGGAAGAAACAGGGCCGCGACGTACCTAATAGGGACCTCCCTCCTGATAGGTATCTTTGACTCTCCCCCGTTGATAGCCGACATGGTCCTCAAGGCGGTTGTTCTTGCCACGTTCTTCACGGCAATGTACGAGCTCTACCCGGTGGTTTCGTCCGGAAAGAAGCTCTCAATGGCCGCTATGGCGGTGGTTGCAGTAGGCTCTCTCGCGTTCGTGGTTGGGGGTCTCTACGCCTTCTTCGGCGTGTTCAGGGCCGGCGGGCTCTACTTAGTCTCGGGTGTCCTGGCGGCCATCGTGCTGCTCTTCAGCCTCTTTGGCGACAGGCTGGTCGCCCAGAAAACGGCCGTATGATGCCCTCTTTTTATTTTCATCTTGAAAATGGATAAGAAAAGGTAGCAGCGGCGTTACCTGTGGGCAAATATCGCCACGACCTTCTCGGGCGTTACCTCGTCTATTCTAACAAAGCCAAAGCGTTCGAACTGAACCACATCGTCCACACTGACCTTGGCATCGCTCTCCAGGAGGCCCTTCCTCACCACGAGTTCGTCCCCCTCAGGAACAAGGACCTCACAGGGCTTCCCCTCTGTGATCCAGTGCACCATCCTCCAGCGGTTCTCCCTGGCGACTTCGTAGTCGACGCTGTGGAACCTCGCTTTTAGGCCCCCCTCTGAGACTTCAACTATCTCGACGTTGAAGAGGTCCTTCAGGCGGACGAAACTGCCCGGTTTAAAGAGCTCCATGTCGTCCTTTGAGACGTATACCGGCTTTCCTGGAACGAACTTGAGCCTCCTGACACCGCGCTCCGGGTGGTCCGGGTGGAGCGGTACCTCCGCCGTGAACTCCTCATCGTAGCCCTCTATCTGCATCGGAATGGGATCGGCGACGAAGAAGTACCTGTTGGCCACGGGCTCGATTATCCTCCGGTTTATCGCCGCCAGGTTGTCCCAGCTCACAGTCGTGTCGCTTCTCTTGAGGCCGACGTCGATGATGAGCTCCCTTATTGCCTCCGGCCTTATGCCGCGCCTCCTGAGGGCCCTTATGGTACCAAGCCTGGGGTCGTCCCAACCGAGGTATTTACCCTCCTCTATTCCCTTCCTGGTTTTGGACTTGCTGAGGATGACCCCCTCAATGCTGAGCCTCCCGTGGTGAACCGTCTGCGGGTATTCCCAGCCGAAGTAGTCGTAGAGGTAGCGCTGTCTCGTCTCGTTCTCCGCGTGCTCCTGTCCGCGGAAGATGTGGGTGACGCCGAGCTCGTGGTCGTCTATGGCCGAGGCGAAGTTGTAGAGCGGCCAGACGCGGTACTTGTCGCCAACGCGCGGGTGGTCCGCGTTGTCGATTATCCTCAGCGCCGGCCAGTCGCGGACGGCAGGGTTGGGGTGCTTGAGGTCAGTCTTTATCCTGACGACGGCCTCTCCCTCTCTGTACTCTCCGTTCAGCATCTTCCTCCAGCGCTCGAGCTGGACCTCCGGCGGCTCCTCCCTGTGCGGGCAGGCGATGCCCTTGTCCCTAAGCTCGCGGAACTTCTCCGGTGGGCAGGTGCAGACGTAGGCCTTTCCGCCCTTTATGAGCTCCTCCGCGTACCTGTAGTATATCTCCAGCCTGTCGCTGGCGATGTGAACTTCATCGACCTTGAAGCCAAGCCACTCAAGGTCCTCCTTGATCCACTCGTAGAACCTGGGTTCAGGCCTCTTGACCTTCGGGTCGGTGTCGTCGAAGCGGAGTATAAACCTGCCGCCGTAGAGCCTCGCGTACTCGTGGCTCAAAATAGCGGCCCTCGCGTTTCCGAGGTGGAACGCGCCGTCCGGATTGGGAGCGAAGCGGGTAACGACCTTCCCCTTTTCGGCCTTCGGCAGGGGCGGGAGGCCTTTTTTCTCCTCCTTTTTCTCCTTCTTTGCCTCAAAGAACTCGGGATAAATCTCCCTGAGCCTGGCCCCCTGCTCCTCGATGCTCATGCCGTTGACCTTTTCCACGATTTCGTTCACCAGGGGAATCACTTCCCTGGCCTTCGGTCTCAGCTCAGGGTTCTCGCCGAGAACCTTTCCTATAACCGCCTTTGGGTTTGCCTTCCCCTTGTGGGTGTAAGCGTTGATGAGCGCGTACTTCAGTATGAGCTCCTCCACGTTCATTCTCCTCACCGGGGGGAGAAAGGCGGGAGTGGTTATAAAGTTAGTCCTCGGAAATTGGGAGAAAAGGGGTGCGGAGCTCACTCCGCGAAGGTGACTATCTTGAGGTTTATCGGGCGCCTGACGACGTTGTACTTCCTCGCGCCGACGAGGTACTTGACGCCGCTCTCGCTCACCGTGTCGATGAGCCTCTGGGTAATGACGCCGTTAAAGACGACGGCGTAGACGTCCTTGCGCTCCCTGAGCCGCCCGGTCATCTCCCTGACGGGTATCTCCGCGAGGACGTTTTTGTCCTTGTCGAGGAGGAGCGCCATCGACTCCTTGGAGGCCTTGACCTTCTCTATGAGCTCGCCGAACTCGTCGAGCTCGCTTGGCTTCGGCTGCTGGATGGGTTTTATTATCCTCTCCTCCCTCTTGGGCTCGGGCCTCTCGGGCTTTTCCGGCTTCCGCTCCACCGGGCCCCTCTGCACCTGGCTGGGAGAGTGGGCAGCGGGTTTCCGCTCCTCCTTCCTCTCTTCCCTTGCCTTTGCCTTCTCCTTTTCCTTGATGACGTCGTAGAAGTTCCTGCCCTTGTAGAATATCTCGGTTATGACCTGCTCCGCCGGGACCTTGCTCCTGAGGGACTTGACTATCTCCTTCTTGGTGAGCTCTTCAACTTCCTTGCCCTCCGGCGCGCGGGCCACATAGTCCACATCGGCAACCTGGAGGAGCTCCTTGAGGATGAGCTCGCCGCCGCGGTCGCCGTCGGTGAAGGCGGTAACAATGCGCTCCTTGCTGAGCTTGGTTATCGTCTCGGGAACCGAAGTGCCCTCCACCGCTATGGCGTTCTTTATGCCGTGCTTGAGCAGGTTGAGGACGTCGGCCCTTCCCTCAACGACGATAATTGAGTCTGAGAACGGAACGTGCGGTCCAGCCGGGAGCTTCTCGGGTCCGTACTCGATGAGCTCCTTGGCGCGAACGGCCTTCTTGACCTCCTCGGTCAGCTCCTGGGTCTCGGGAATCTCCTGTTCCATGAGTCCCTCGAGTATCTCCTTGGCCCTCTCTATGATGTACTTCCTCTTGGTGGCACGAACGTCCTCGATGCGGAGGACCTTTATGTTGGCCTCCGCCGGGCCAACGCGGTCAATGGTCTCCAAGGCGGCCGCCAGAATCGCGGTCTCAACCCTGTCGAGGCTCGAGGGAACGGTTATCGTTCCGTAGGTCTTTCCGGCCTTGGTGTGAACTTCAACCCTTATCCTTCCAATCCTTCCGGTCTTCTGGAGTTCCCTGAGGTCAAGATCGTCACCGAGAAGACCCTCAGTCTGTCCAAAAATAGCACCAACAACGTCCGGCCTTTCAACAATTCCGCTTGCTTCAAACTCCGCGTATATTACATACTTGGTCGTTCCGAATTCGTCCTTGGCTGACATACCATCACCCTCTTTCCGTTTTTCAAACTTCTGCTTTTCAGCCAAAATGTGGTGAAGCACTGTCTTCTTCCTCTTCATCGAATCCCCTCCGGATGGGGGTCAGAAACGGAGACGACCTTGAGGTAAAGGCCGTAGAGATCCTCGATACCTTTAATGTCCTTCTTTGCGATTCTTCTGAGCTCCCTGCGCGTCTCTGCATCGACCCTGCAGGGATAGCCCTCCAGGTACCGGAGGAGCTTCCTTGCGAGTTCTTCGCCCTTTCTGTCGAAGTCCGTAAGTATCATGACCTCCTTATACGATGAGGCGATGAGCGCAACTTCCGTTAAAGGCAGGCGGGAGAGCCTTATTATCTCCGCCCTGACCCCCAGATTCCTCAGAGCCACCTCGTCTCGCAGGCCCTCAACTATGAGGGCTCCCTCAAACTCTCGCAGTTTATCTATAAGCTCCAGGAATCTTTTATAGTTTTCGGCGTACATTTCGCCGTCGGTTGGATAACGAAAGAATGGGGTTATAAGCTTATTGGGTGGCTCTTTGACACGTTCATGTCCATAGTAATCAGCAGACGTTCCTGACGGGCACCGTGTGGCTCATCGGCTCCTCGTAGAACTCGTCCATGAGCTTCTGGAGCCGTCTGGAGAGTTCAATCTGGTTGCCCCACGAACCCTCTATCTTCCCCTTAGCTGCCATCCTCCCCAGGAACTTTCTCATCTCCTCGCTCAGAGGGCTCGGCTTGCAGCGCGCCCAGGGCGTTCCGGGGAGTGGCATGAAGTAGTGGGCCCTTACCTTCCCGCCCCTTGCCATCACCCACTCCATCAGCTCGATGCTTTTACGCTGGCTCTCCTCGCTCTCGTTCGGCAGGCCCACGATGAAATCAACGACCGGTTCAAAGCCGTACTCAAGCATGTACTCAACCGCCCTCTGGACGTGCTCCACCCGGTGGATTCTGTGCATGGCTTTGAGCATCGCATCGTCACCGCTCTGGGCACCTATGGCCAACCTCCTGTTGTCTGCATAGTCGATGAGGAGCTCCAGCGTCTCCGGGATGACGAACTCCGGACGAACCTCGCTTGGAAACGTTCCGTAGTAGAGCCTCCTGCCCTCTTTCCGGAGGGGTTGAAGTGCCTTGAGAAGGGCCTCAAGCTTGTTAAGCTTTAGTATTGCCCCCGGTGAGCCGTAAGCAAAGGCGTTGGGGGTTATGTAACGCATGTCCCTCATCCTGCGGGAGTACTTCACGATCTGGTCTATCGGCCGGTGTCTCATTCTGAGCCCCTTGATGTACGGCGTCTGACAGTAGTAGCAGCCGAAGGGGCAGCCGCGTGTTATCTCTATCGGGGATATGAGACGGACGCTCTCGGGATACGGCGGGAAGCGCCAGAAGTCCTCAACCCTTGCGAAGCCTGTGAAGACGAACTCGCCGTTGATGTAGAACGCCAGCCCCCTGATGTCGAGGAGCTCCTTTGTGATCCGGTACCCGGTCTTTTTCAGCACGGTGAGGAGCCGGTAGAGAACCTCCTCCCCTTCGCCTATAACCGTGATGTCAAAACCGAGCTGGCTCAGGGTGTGCTTCGGCATGGCTATCGCGTGGTAGCCTCCGGCAACGAGGAGGGCCCCTTTCTCCTTCAGAAGGCGTACCTCCTCGGGCAGGGGGCCCCATATCTCCTCGGTGAAGAAGGAGTAGAGAACAACCTTCGGTCTGGCTTTCAGTATCTCTCTGAAATCCTTGGTTATTATCAGCTCACTGAGGTCAAATCCCTGGCTCTCCAGGGCTCCGAGGAGATGGACGAAGGCGTTGTGATTGCGCTTTGTCATTCTTACCGCTATCTCTGGCATGTTTGAAGCCTGGAGAAGAGGCTTAAAACGCTAACGGTTGGGAAAGGGGAAGTAAAAGAAGCCAGAAAGGCCTTCAGGCCTTGATGGCAAGCTTGATGTCCTCGGCCTTGACGGTCTTCCTGCCGGCGTGCCTGGCAAAGTCGGCGGACTTCCTGGCAAGCTCGATGGCGTACTCCTCGAGGTACTCGGCGAGAACCTTGGCAGCGTCCTCACTGACCCTCTCAGCGCCGGCCTTCCTTATAAGCCTGTCAATCGGGGCAATCGGAAGCTCGGCCATTCGCAACACCTCCTTAACGGGTTCTTCGGTATTCTTTAGGGAATTGGAGATATATAAACCTTTCGGTAAAAGGAGGCATTTCCGCCGGTTTAACGCCAGATGCACCCTTGAATAAATTTAACTTGGCCAGTTGGGTGTTCATGGACACCTGCTTTCCTTCCGGTTCTGCCGTCATGACACTACGGCCCATTGGAGGGTCCACCCAGGTGGAGCCTTTTAACGGCCGTGGGCACGATTGAAAAAAAGCACTGGTCGATACTGCTAACGGCACCGGAAAATTATTCAAACGTGAGCGGCGGGAGGGAGAAGAAGGGGGAAAACCCTCATCCGAGGGAAATCACTTCTTTCTCTTTGAGAGCGCCAGATGCTGGCTCCCCTGATAGTTTCCGCGGTAGGGGCTTTTGGCCGGTCCCTCCAGCCTTATGAAGGCTATCTGTACGAAGCGCTCTCCGTAGGAGAGCTCGACCGGTTCATCGGAGGCGTTGTAGATTCCAAGGGTAAGGTTGCCGTCCCAGCCGGGGTCAACCCACGCAAACGAGCCAAGGAGACCCTCCCTGGCGAGGCTGCTCCTGAGCTTCATGTCACCCATGACGTCGTCCGGGAGCCCAATCCTCTCGAGGGTAAGGATGAGGGCGTATGTCTTTGGGGGAATTACCACTTTCCCGGCCTCTTCAACGTCTATCAGTTCTCCGTTCATGTACGCCTCCCGTCCAACCCTCAGGTCGTAGCCCGCCGGCTGGAGGGACTTCTCGTTGAAGGGCTCGATTAGAATTTCCTTCCTGATTTTCCAGTCAGGGAGCATCATCAGTGACCACCGCAAGCTTTATTTTTGGGCAACTTAAAACACTTGCGAGGGCCCGTGGCCTAGGGGATATGGCGCCGGCCTTCGGAGCCGGTAGTCGCGGGTTCGAATCCCGCCGGGCCCGCCACAGAAACTTTGCCTTCGCAAAGTTTCACCAAAGCTTGTTATTGCTTTTCAAAGTATCTTCTTTTAGAGTGCACATTATTAAAAGGCTGATTCTAGTTGGATTTCCTTGTTTTTAATAAGTTTTCACCGAGTCCCTCAAATACGACGCCCTACGGGCGTCAAAAAGAAAAATGGACTCAAAGTTTAGCGACAAATTTCAAGTGAAATCACTCTCTAAATGCTAAATTTGAATGTGCACCATTTAAACGGCCGATTCAAATAGCAATCACAAACTTTGGTCAAGCTTTGCAAGAACAAAGGTTGCTGTACTCCCAAACCCCCGATGAGGGGTTTCACCCCGCACCCCTAAAACTCCGGGGGGCTAACGCCCCCACACCCCCAGAAACTTGCTTCGCATGTCGAGACTTTCTTCTCAACACGTCGGAAGCTTGTTTTTGGTCAAGCTTTGCTAAATCCTGCTCTGTGTTCTTAGATCCCAGAAGCGAATTTTCTGCAAAAGTTTGATCAAAAGGTCGTGATTCCTTTTCAACGTTAGTTTCTTGAGAACGATTTTAGGTTTAAACCCGCCGTTTGAATTCACACTGCGCTCCAAAGGAGCGCTAAAAATCTGAACCCTTCTCAAACGAACTACAAGAAACAGAATCCCGTTGACCGGTAAGGGTAATAGTGCTTGTTTCGGGAGTTGTTCTTCCCAGGCGGACATGTGTTGAGAAGGACTCCAAAGAAAAGTGGTTGGGTGTCCGCCCAAAGGCGGACAAAGGGAAAGAGAGTTCAGCCGAAGAGGGCACCGAGACCGGCGAGGGCCTCCTCCTCGCTGGCCTCCTCTTCCTCTTCCTCCTCTTCCTCAGCGGCGGCCTCAGCCGGGGCCTCGGCAGCCGGAGCAGCGGCAACGGCAACCGGGGCGGCAACCGGCATGGCGGCCTTCTCGATGACCTCGTCGATGTTGACGCCCTCGAGGGCGGCAACGAGGGCCTTTATCCTGGCCTCGTCCGGGCTGACACCAGCGGCCTCAAGGATGGCCTTGAGGTTCTCCTCGGTTATCTCCTTACCAGCGGCGTGGAGCAGCAGAGCGGCATACACGTACTCCATTTTTCGCACCTCCAATCATCTTCATTTTTTCATTCATTTCACACGGATTTGTTCAGGGATACGAGGGAAATGGAAAGTTCAGCCGAAGAGCGCGCCCAGTCCGGCGAGCGCGTCCTCCTCTGAGGCTTCCTCTTCTTCCTCCTCTTCTTCCTCAGCCTCCTCAACCTTCTCCTCCTGAGGCTGAGCGGCAACGGCTATTTGTGCCTGTTGGTTTAAAAGCTCTTTGGTCTTCTCGTCGAGCAGGTCCTCAGGCAGCTCCTGTGCTATGAGCAGGACTGCACGCAGAGCCCTGCCAAAGATGTCCTCGACGGTCTCTGGGGTGACGTAGCCAGCCTCCACAGCGACGTTCTTCGCGCCGAGGAAGGCCTTCTGGATGATTGCCTCGATGGTCTGGCCCGTCGGGTAGGCGGTGTTGACGGACAGGTTGAACGCGTGCATGTAGGCCTGCTGGAGCAGGTTGATGTACTCCTCCTCGTCGATCGCCAGGACGTCCGGGGTGTAGACGATTCCGTCCTCGTAGGCCGCGAGCAGGTTGAGACCGACCTCGAGCGGCTCTATGCCGAGCGCGTTGAGGATTCTCGCGAGCTGGTCGGTTATGACCTCACCGGCCTTGAGGACGGTGTAGTCCTTCTGGATGCTGACCTTACCCTTCTCGATCCTCGCCGGAATGCCGATGCTCTGCATCTCACCGACGAGCGGACCCGGCGAGATCGACGTCGGACCGGCAGGTATGACGACGTCCCTGGGAACCACCGCTCCCGGCTTGGCCGGGGCAGGGGTCTTGCTCTCCTCGAGGAGCTTGTAGAGCTTGAACGGGTTCATCTCGGTGGCGAGGATTCCGGCTCCGCCCTGGATGTGGTCGATGAGCTTCTCGAGGTCCGGGTTGTTGAGCTCCTGGGCGGCCCTCTTTATGGCGAGCTCTATGAGGGTGTTCCTGCTGACCCTGAGGAGCGCCTTGCCCCTGAGCTTCTCACGCATCTTGCTGAGCGGGTAAGCCGGGACGTTGGCGACGTCAACGAGCGCTATCACTGGGTGGCTCTTGATGATGTTGGCGAGCTCTTCAACTTCCTTCTTCTTCCACTCGGCAACGTGGGCCATCTTCCTCACCTCTCCACCTTAACTGCCGGTCCCATGGTGGTTTTGACGTACACTGACTTCACTTGGTTCTCGCCGCGCTCCAGCTTGTTGATGATGGCGTTGAGAACGGCCTCTGCGTTCTCTGCCAGCTTCTCGTCGTCCATGTCCTCGGTGCCTATCCTGGCGTGAACGACGGGGTTGTTCTTGAGCTGTATCCTGACGGTCCTCTTGAGCCTGGCAACTATCGGTTCAAGGTTGGTCATGGTCGGCGGGACTACCTGCGGCATCTTGTTCCTCGGACCGAGGTACCTACCGAGGTACCTACCGATCTTCGGCATCAGCGGAGCCGCCGCCAGGAAGAAGTCGTAGTTCTTCGCCAGCTTTCTGGCTTCCCTTGGGCTCTTGGCAAGTTCCTCAAGCTGCTCTCCACTAATCACATCAAGCCCGAGCTTTTTAGCCGCCTCGGCAACGGCACCATCAGCGATGACCGCGATTTTGGGCTCCTTCCCACGACCGTGGGGCAGCACAACCTCAAGCTTAAACCTGTTCTCCGGCTTGCGGAGGTCTATATCCTTGAGGTTGACTGCCATTTCGACGGTCTGTGTGAAGTTGCGCGGCTTAGCCCGGGCCTTCGCCTCCTTCACCGCTTCCACGAATTTCTGCCTGTCAAAGGCCATTTACAGCCCTCCTTTCGGTTTTGATTTAAGCAACGAAAAGTCAAAAATGCGTAAAAAGAGGGATTTTTAAACTTTTCCCTCACTCCCCGGCGTTGGCGAAAATCTCGTCGTAAACGCCTTCGTCAATCTCCCTCTGAACTTCCCTGGGATCCTTGCCTTCGATGGTGACGCCCATGCTGAGGGCGGTACCGATGACCTCCTTCGCCGCGGCCTTGAGGTCGGCCGCGAGCATCTGCTCCTGCTTGGCCTTCGCTATTCTGATGACCTGTTCCATCGTGAGGTTCCCGACCGGGCTGTGGCCAGCCTCGCTGGAGCCCTTCGGGGCGCCAATCTCCTTCTTGATGAGCTGGCTGACCGGCGGGACACCGACCTCTATCTCGAAGGTCTTTTTCTTGGGGTCGGTGACGATGATCTTGACGGGAACCTGCATTCCCTCAAAGTCCTTGGTGGCCTTGTTTATCTCGTCAACGACCTGCTTGACGTTGAGTCCGAGCGGACCGATGGCGGGACCGAGCGGGGGTCCGGGTGAAGCCTTTCCTCCCTCAACGAGCACCTCAACAACCTGTGCCATTTTTCTCACCTCTGTCTTTTGACCGTTCACTCCTTCTGGCGTTTGCTTATAAGTCTAACGTATTCGCCCCTCACCGTGACCGGAATCGGGACGATCGAGCCTATGAGCTCGACTACTATCTCGTCCTTGGCCTCATCGACCCTGACGACCTTGGCCTTCTCGCCCTTGAACGGGCCGGAGATTAGCTCAACGATGTCGCCGGGCTCGAAGCCGCTCACAGCGGGCTTCTCCTCGAGGAAGTGTTCTATCTCCTCGAACTTAACCTCCCCCGGCAGGGTGCCCTTGGCGTGGCGTATGCCCTTTATTGCCTCGTCAACGGCGCTTTTGCTCGGTGCCTCTATGAAAATGTAGCCCTTAACCTTCGATGGCGCCAGTATGGCGTACACTGGAAGGTTGTACGTCTTAATCTTGCTGTATATCAGCTTGGCGGTGGTCTCTTCCTGCCCCACCGTGACACGCACTGTGAATATCTTGCCGTCGCTCATCCTTCTCACCCACTGCCGCTGGTTCAGGCTCCGGTGATGAGGTAACCTATCAGACGGAGTATAAGACCAATGGTACCTATCAGGAGCATTCCAATGCCGGTTATCTTCGCTGCCATCTTAAATTCCTTCATTCCCGGCTTTTTTGTGACCATCAAAACCCTCCGCGACTCCGCGAAGAAGCTTTTAAGCTTTTCCGTGGTCGTTGCCACTCCCGTCACCTCGCCAAATTTTGAAAATGAAAGGTCGTCAAAGCTCCTCAAGGTCGAGCTTAATAACTTTTCTCTCCTGCTCCTCACCGTAGTAACCCGGCTCCTCCTCAGCCACCGCGTAGGGTGAGCTGACGCCGGTGACCACGATGAGGATGCGGATCATCTTCTCCAGCTCCTCGTCGAGCTGGATTCCCCAGATAACCTGGGCCTCGGGGTCGAGCTTGCTGGTGACCAGCTCGATTATCTGCTGGGCCTCCTCGAGCTTGACGTCGCTTCCGCTGATGCTTATTAAAGCGCCCTTGGCACCGCTTATATCTACGTCGAGGAGCGGGCTGTTGAGTGCCTGCTGGGCGGCCTCCAAAGCCCTCTTCTCGCTGTCGCTCTCACCGATACCTATCATGGCGACGCCGCCGTCCTTCATGACGGCCCTGACGTCGTTGAAGTCGAGGTTCACGAGACCCGGCTTGGTGATGAGCTCGGTGATGCCCTTAACGGCCTGGACGAGTATCTCGTCGGCGACCTTGAATGCCATGTGGATCGGCAGGTTCGGGGCAACCTCCATGAGCTTGTCGTTCGGGATGACTATGACGGTGTCGCTGTTCTTCCTGAGCCTCTCCAGGCCGTACTCGGCGTTCTTTATCCTCCTGATGCCCTCAACCGTGAACGGGAGGGTGACGACGGAGACCGTGAGGGCGCCCATCTTCTTGGCTATCTCGGCAACGACCGGGGCAGCACCGGTGCCGGTACCTCCACCGAGACCGCAGGTGATGAAGACCATGTCCGCTCCTTCGAGGGCCTCCCTGATGTCCCTCTCGCTCTCTTTGGCAGCCTCTTCTCCCATCTTGGGGTTGTTCCCGGCTCCGAGGCCGCGGGTGAGTTCCTTACCGATGAGTATCTTCCTGTGAGCGCGAACCTTGAGGAGGTCCTGGGCGTCCGTGTTTATTGCGACAACCTTCGCGCCCTCAATACCAACCTGCATCATCCTGTTAATGGTGTTACAGCCGGCACCGCCGACACCAACGACATTAATCTTAGCCTGAATCTGCTCAAGAATCCTCTTGAGCTCCTCATCAATGTCAGTCTGGGGGGCCTGGGCCTCCGGCACCTTGTTGAGGCCGGCGGAGGTTCTTTCAATGGCATCTTCAATCAGCTTCAGCATCTTTTCACCCTCCGGGCAATTTAACATCTGTTCCACTTTGTACGCAGGTAGTATATAAATTTAGCTAAGGACGAGTGTTGATTTTTAAATCCCGCTCAACATCTTTAAAGATTTCGATTGTTCAGTCACGTATGAACTCCAAGCCCAGTTCCTCGGCCAGGCTCCTAGCCAGCTGCCTGGTTTCTCCCCTGCTGCCCTTCCAGTCAACGTAAATGGCATCGACTTCTCCATGTGTTCTTTCGATGGCCCTGAGGAGAAGCTCCTCCTTAACGGGGTGGGCGTACTTAGGGGCTATGTGGCTGAACGCTATGTCCGTCTCGAGTGCCCTCTTGGTCTGTTTTGGGGCGTAGTGCCCGCCGCCTATGCCGATGGCAACCGGGAACCTGGCCGTCTTGTAATGTTCAAGCACATGAATTATCGTCTCGGCTATTATCTCCCCCGCCCTGTCGTTGACCCACTCCTCCTCACTCGAGCCTATCTCAATAAACAGGCTCGGCACGTTGAGCTCGCTGGGGCCGTGGTGCGTTGCCTCGTAGCAGACGGTCCATCCGAGGTCGTTGAGCTCGTCCATTTTCATGAGGGCAAGCTTCATGGCCGCGGGCTGGGCTACGGCGAGGCTCTCGTCTTTCCCCCCGTACATCGCGTTTCCCCAGTTCCCGGTGACGTGGGTGGTAAGTGCGGGAAGCTTCTGCTTGCTGGAGTGGCGCGAGGCGAATACTATTATCTCTGGGTGAATCCCCAGCTGACTGTTTATAGCCCCATCGAGTCCGTCGTAGTATATCATCTCATCGTTCGTCGTGAGGATAAGGGTGTCGTCCTTTGAATAGACGGGATTGCCGTCAAACTCTTTCCCCGTCTCCCTGAAGCCGAAGTTCTCGATGAGTTTTCTCATTATGTTCATGGATGCCGGATCAACCCTGGTGGTCATTATAACCTTCATTTTACAACCCCCACGGGGGATTCCCGTTCTGATTAAAAGGCTTTGCCCGGGTTCGATATTCTACCTTTGTATAGCTCATATCGAGGTTCTTACGTTTCGTGTTGGCATCCAATGAAAGATTTACGAAAATGTAACGCAAACTATATAACATAAGATGTACTTCAATATCCTAATGTGGTCGTTAGGCCATAAACGAACATTATAGTTTGGAGGTGTTCAGGACATGAGAAAGTTTGTCTCAATCGGATTGGTTGCCGCTTTGCTTTTTGCGGTTGTTATGGCCGGATGTATAAGCCCTGGAGGAGAAACCAGCTCCACCACCGGCCCGACTGAAAGCTACTCTGTGGAGATATACACCGGAGGAACCAGCGGTGTTTACTACCCGCTCGGCTCGGCCTACGCCAACATCCTCAACCAGTACAGCAAAGATGAAACCGGAATAAAGATTGAGGCCAGGGCCGTCACCAGCGGCGCCAGCGTCGCCAACGCCCAGGCCATAGGCGATGGTAGGGCCCAGGCGGCCATAATGCAGAACGATGTCGCTTACTACGCCTTCCACGGCACCACCCTCGAGGCGTTCCAGGGCAAGGCAGTCACCAAGATCCGCGGTGTCGCTGCCCTCTATCCAGAGACCATCCAGTTCGTTGTTAAGGCCGACAGCAACATAAAGACCCTCGAGGATCTCAAGGGCAAGAAGGTTGCGGTTGGAGCTGCGGGAAGCGGTACCGCGGTGGCCGCCCAGCAGATACTTGAGGCTGCAGGCGTCTGGGATGATGTTGACAAGGTCTACCTCAAGTTCAGTGAGGCCGCCCAGCAGCTCAAGCTCGGCCAGATCGACGCCGCGGTCATAGTCTCGGGCGCCCCAACCCCTGCCATCGACCAGATAGCAGTCCAGACTCCAGTCAGGGTTCTCCCGATAGGTGAGGACATCCTCAAGGAACTCAAGAACCAAGGGTACATATTCTACGTCAGCCAGACCCTTCCAAAGGACACCTACAAGGGCATGACTGAAGACACGCCAACCCTCGCCGTCAAGGCCGTTCTCGTGGTCAGTGCCGACGTCCCGGATGATGTCGTGTACGCCATGACCAGGCTCCTCTTCCTCCACGTTGACGAGCTCAGACAGGTTCACGCCAAGGCGCAGTACATAAGCTTCGACACGGCCCTCGATGGTATGAGCATCCCGCTCCACCCCGGGGCAGTCAAGTACTATGAGGAGAAGGGCAAGACCGTCCCCGATGAACTAAAGCCGTGAGGAGGGTCTCTTTGAGCCGGAAAACTCTTTCTTTTTTTGCAATCATCCTTGTATTCATTCTGCCCTTTCTTCCGGTTAAAGCGGTTGAGATAACCGTCGGTGATGAATCCCACTTCTATCCCCTCGGCTCCGCGATCGAGATATCCTACATCCACAGCGTTGAGCGGAGCAGGGTGGTGGAGGTGCTCGTTGCCAACGACAGCGGTTTTTACGCCGTCGAGATGAGGTGGAAGGACTTCGGGGCGGGTCTCCCCGAGGACATCCAGAACCTGACGGACGGCTTTTACGTGAAGAAGACCCGCGATTACCTCGGGAGGGAATTCCGCTACTGGTTCATCCCGATAAACCACGCGAACATCACCGTGGACGGCTCTCCCGTCATTGTGGACTCTGACGGTGGGAGGCAGGTCATCGTGGATTTCCGCATCAGGCGTGTTCCGCTCATAATGAAACTCATTGGGAGGTGGTAAAGTGGCAGAAGAACCCAGTGTGGATGTTGTTGAGATGGAGGAGGTCGTGATAGAGAGGACGAGAACCCTGCCCCCGAGGCTGGAATTCGTGGTTAAGGTGGCGGCGGTGCTCATCGGCCTGTACGAAATCCTGTTCATCTTCAACTTCAACTACACGCTCTACGACCTATTCCAGCGCCTCGGTGTGGAGCTGGAGTTCCTGAGGATAACGTTCCAGCCCAAGCAGGGCGAGGCCTTCGTTATGGCAATGCTGATGGTGATAACCTTCCTCCTCTACCCGATACGCAAGAGGGAGAAGTACTTCCGGAAGGTTTTCTCCTACGACTACATCATGGGCGCCGCAGGAGTGGTTTCAATGCTCTACCTGTTCGCGGTCTATGAGCGCTACATACTGACGTCATCCCTGAACCAGACCGATGTGATCTTTGGCCTGCTGGCCATAATAATGGTCATCGAGGCAACAAGGCGCGTCCTCGGCTGGGTTCTGCCCATGATAGTCGTCCTTTTCCTTCTCTACGGAATCTACGCCATCAACTACGACTGGACCCGCTTCGTCCAGCAGCTCTACTTCGACGAGGGAATCTTCGGAATCCCGTTCTTCGTCATGACGATATACGTCTTCGCCTTCATATTCTTCGGTGCCTTCCTGCTGAGGATAGGCGTCAGCGACTACATCACCGAGTTCATGATAAGCCTCTTTGGAAAGAGGCCCGGCGGCCCGGCTAAGTCTGCGGTCATCTCAAGCGCCCTCATGGGAACGGTCAGCGGTTCAAGCGTTGCCAACGTCCTCACCACGGGAACCTTCACGATTCCCCTCATGAAGAAGGCCGGCTACCCGCCGGAGATAGCCGGAGCCGTCGAGCCGGTCGCATCAACCGGCGGCCAGCTGATGCCGCCGATAATGGGTGCGGCAGCCTTCATCATGGCCGAGTTCCTCAACCTGCCCTATAACAAAATCATTATCGCCGCCGTTCTGCCTGCCCTGGTCTACTATGGAGGAGTTTACCTCTTCATAGACCTCGAGACCAAGAGGCTCGGCCTGAAGGGCATGGCCGCCGAGGCATTCAAGACGATGGCCTACTTCCTGCGCAAGCTCTACATCCTCCTGCCGATAGTCGTCATCACAGTTGCCCTCGTGTGGGGAATAGCGCCCCAGATAGCCGCCATATCGTCGCTCGGAGTTGCAATATGGGTTGCATGGATATCAAGGGATGAAATATACGGGAACGAGAAGCTCTACGTCGCCTTTGCACTGCTGGCAACGCTGCTGATGTTCCTGAGCAAGGACGTTGGAAAGCAGACTTCCATGGTTCTCCTGGCCATGTTTCTCCTGCTGGCCGCACTTGGGGTCATGAAGAAGGGTGTTGCATTCAACGAGAAGTTCTACATAACCTCGCTCTTCCTGCTGTTCATAGCCCTGACCAAGTACCTCGGAATGGGCAAGGAGCAGATAGTTCTCATGACCGGCGTCTTTGGGATAGTCTTCTCAATCCTCGTCGGCTACCGTTCGGCACTCGACAGCGGCAAGATGATGTACCGTGCGACCTACGAGGCCATGATAGACGCCGGCAAAACCAGCGTCAGCGTCATGCTCGCGGCCGCCAGTGCGGGCCTCATTCAGGGTGTTCTCACGATGACCGGTGAGCTTACAAACATCGGCTACCGCCTCATCAGCCTTACCCACGGAAACCTCTGGCTGCTCCTCCTGCTCACGATGGTCTTCAGCCTCATACTTGGAATGGGTGTCCCCACGACCGCCAACTATATCATCACCTCGCTCGTCGCCGCCCCGGCAATCTACATGCTGGTCAGGAACATCGAACCCTACAACCAGCCGGTTCCCGGCTACACCGTCCTCATAGCCATGCTCGCGGCCCACTTCTTCGTGTTCTACTTCGGAATCCTTGCGGACGTCACCCCGCCGGTGGCCCTCGCCAGCTACGCGGGCTCCGCAATCGCGGGTGGGGACTTCTGGAAGACGGCCATAAACGCGGTGAAGTACGCGCTGGCGGGCTACATAGGGCCGTACATATACTTCACCCACCCCGAGATGTTCCTCATAACCGTCTCGGAGTGGACCCCGGCGATGATCATCCGGGTGCTCTACTACCTGGTGGCAACGCTCTTCGTCATGTACCTCCTGGCGATAGCGCTGACCGGCTTCTACAGCACGAAGCTCAAGTCCTGGATGCGCGGGGTAATCGGCGTCCTCGGCCTGGCCGGTGTGACCCTGAACCCCATCGTCATAGGGGCAGGAGTCGTGGCGTGGCTTGGCCTGAAGTTCTACGGGGCGAGGTTCGAGAAGAGCGCCGCTTAGCCCTTCGTTTTTACTTTTCCATTTGCTGTCCTGTTCTGGAAAAGTTTGGAAATTGGAAAAAGCTCAGTAGAGCATGACCTCGAAGCCCAGCTCGCTAAGCAGATCCGCGAGCTCCTCGCTGTCCACGTAGACCAGCAGGTGATGGTTTCCGAGGGTACCGTCTATGAAGTCCATTGCGTCCTCTATGCGGAGTTTCATCTGGGTTCTGCATCTAAAGTTGCTGTGCTCCTGGCCGACCACCTCGACGCCGGCAACAACAGCCTTCCTTCCGCGTATCTTCAGGAGGCTGGCCTTCCCTTTGGGCAGCTGGACGTCGACGCCGACGCCCATGCCGCTCTCAAAGTGCGACCTGATGATGTACTTTCCGATGAGCGGTGCGGTGCAGTGGGCGAGGATTATGTGGCTTTCCCCGTAGTCGGCAATGTTGCCCATGAACGCCGGCTTGTCGAAGAAGCGCCTCGCTATCATCATACCTATGAGCGCGTTCAGCTCGCCCTCGCAGGCGGCCGGAATTCCCTCCGCGTTGAGCATCGCCAGGGCCAGGCAGGGCGTCGCCTTAAGCTTGCCTATCAGGTCGAAGCAGCCGATGGTAAAGCCGTCGAGCCTGTAGTCCTCCAGTATTCTCTTTATTGCGATGTATATCCTTCCAGCCTTCACCAGGTCCTCCCTGCCGGGCTCCTTTATCTCGATGGCCTTTCCGACGATTTCCTCCACGACCTTCCAGCCTTCCGCCTCGGTGGTGGCCTCGTAGTACTCGTAGAACTTCTTGAGGCTGATGCTGGTGTAGGGAAGCTCGAACTTCTCGTTGATGAGCCAGGGTGAGACCCTGCCGATTATGCCGATGCGCATCTTGAGGAACTTATCCAGAACCTCCTTCATGTCCTCGTATCCCAGAAGCGCCGCCTTCAGCTCGTTGAAGTCCTTCACCAGGGTGGACGGCACGAGCCTGTCCCTGAAGTACTCCCTGAGCTCGATTCCAGCGGCGAGGGAGTTGTTGAACGGGTCGCCGTAGATGACTATCGGCCGCCTGTAAACGAAGAACTCCTTCAGCGGGCCTTCTGTGCCACCGGTCAGCGGGTAGAGGACTATGGCATCAACCTCGTTGAAGTTGACCTCCTCCCTGGCCTCCTTGAAATCCCTCTTCGTGGAGATGAAGAACCCTCCAACAACCTCAAACTCCTTTGCGAGGCCTGTTATGAACTCCGAGGCTTTCTTCTCAAAGGCCTTCGGGTTCGCAAGCTCGCTGACTCCAAAAACGACTCCGACCTTCATGCTTTCACCTAACCGTTTTAAACTTCCGCGCTTAAATAAGCTTGTGGTGGTAGCGTGGCAATGCGGTTCGTCCTCGACACGAGCATCTTCGTCAACCCCGAGATACGGGGAAAGTTCGGTGACAGTCCAACCGAGGCGATGCGGGCTTTTCTGGACTATGCCGAGAAGCTCTTCGGTAAAATAGAGTTCTACATGCCCCCGGGCATCTACAGGGAGGTTATGCATTTCGTCGATGAGGAGGAGCTCCTTCCCGAGGTCGAGCTGTACATAATCAAAAAGCCCCCGAACGTTCACGACATCAAAATCCCTGCCTTCGTCGTCTATGAGCTGATAGACGACATCCGGCGCAGGATCGACAAGGGACTCCGCGTCGCCGAGAAGGCCGTTCGTGAGGGTGTAATTGAGACGGACAACGTGGACAGGATAATTCAGAAACTCCGCAGAAACTACCGCAAAGCCCTCCGTGAGGGCATCGTGGACAGCAAGGAGGACTTTGAGCTGATTCTTCTCGCAAAGGAGCTCGACGCCACGATAGTCTCCGCCGACGTCGGCATACTCACCTGGGCGCAGAAGATGGGCATTAAATGGATAGACGCGGCCAACTTCAGGGAGGTCCTTGAGGGCTTGGTGGACAAACTGGGGGAAGGGAAAAATTTATAAAGCCTCGACTGCATCGTATCATCGACGCCCCGGTGGCTCAGCCTGGTGGAGCGGCCGCTTGGTAAGCGGCAGGCCGCGGGTTCAAACCCCGCCCGGGGCTCCATTCTACAAACTTTTGCTCTGCAAAAGTTTGATCAAAAGTTTGTGATTCCTTTTGAAAAAAGCGTGCTTTGAGTGGATTTCTCTGAGGACTGCTTTTTGGGCGGAATTGATTCATTCCAAGGGGGTGTTCCAGGAGGGTTCAAGCGTTTTTGGCGCTCCTTCGGAGCGCGGTTCAAGTGAAACCCGCGTGAAAAAGTTTTATTTTCGATGACTCAACCTTCTAAAGGCCAAGTTTGGACTTGAAATCCCATCTGCAAATGAGCCTTAAAGGGAATCACAGACTTTTGGTCAAGCTTTGCGCAAGCAAAGGTTGCCGGGGGGCTACCGCCCCCACGCCCCCTGAAACTTTGCCCTGCAAAGTTTCACCAGCAAGCTTTAAGAAAGTTTGAGAAAGCTTGACTAAGAGGGTACCCTTTCCCGCATTTTTGAGATGTTAGCCGTGCATGATTTGACTGTAGTTTTAACGAGGTTTAACTGTTGAACAGGGCCTCTTTAATGGTTCACTTCATTTTTAGCGTCCGAAGGACGCCTTGTGGAGAGTGGAACACTGCAAACTGTCAGTTGAGAACAAACCCCGTGAAAAACAAGCAACTTTCGGGATTGCACGCACTCTTCCGCCAGCGCTTCGTAGGAAGCGAAGCTTCCCGACGTGTTGAGGCAAAGCCTCAACATGCGGAGCAAAGGGCTGTTATGGTGGGGCCGCCGGGATTCGAACCCGGGTCACGGGCTCCCAAAGCCCGCAGGATGGACCAGGCTACCCTACGGCCCCCCGCGGTAGTGCATTGAGAGGTTCCTTATTAAGCTTTTCGATGGCGCCTCTCCTGAAAGCCCGCTCCGCAGGATTTTTATAATCCACCTGCCTATCGCCTCAAGGTGTCGTCATGGTCACGCTCATCATAGCGGAAAAGCCCAACGTTGCCCGTAAAATCGCCTATGCGTTAGCGGAAGGCAAACCCGTAAGAAAAACGATAGGGAAGGTAGGTTACTACGAGTTCACCCGCGACGGGAAGAGGATAATAGTCGCCCCTGCCGTGGGCCACCTCTTCTCCCTCGCCCCCAAGGTGAAGACCTACGGTTACCCCATCTTCGACATCGAGTGGGTACCGGTCTATGTCGCTGAAAAGGGCAAGAGCTACGCGAAGGACTACATCAAAGCCCTGGCCGCGGTTGCCAAACAGGCGGATGAGTTCGTGGTGGCCTGCGACTACGACACGGAGGGTGAGGTCATCGGCTACACGGCTCTCAAGTACGCCTGCGGCGTTGACCCCGCCAGGGCGAAGAGAATGAAGTTCTCGGCCCTGACGAAGAAGGACCTCCTCAAGGCCTGGTACAACCTCGAACCGACGATAAACTTCGGAATGGCGGACGCCGGAATAGCGCGCCACGTCCTCGACTGGTACTGGGGAGTCAATCTCTCCCGCGCCCTCACCTCGGCCATAAAGCGCGCCAGCGGCAAGTGGCAGGTTCTCTCCACCGGCCGCGTCCAGGGTCCGACCCTCAAGTTCCTCGTTGACAGGGAGAAGGAGATTCAGAACTTCAAGCCCACACCGTACTGGGTAATAAAGATGCTCCTCGAGAAGAACGGGGAGCAATACACCGCCGTCTATGAGAAGGAGCGCATACTCGATGAAAACGAGGCGAAGCGCATCGTTGAAGAGGCTAAAAAGGGGCCGGCCTTCGTCGAGAAGGTTGAGGTGAAGCAGCAGAAGAGGAATCCGCCGGTACCCTTCGACCTTGGAACCCTGCAGAGGGAGGCCTACTCCGCCTTCGGTTACTCCCCGAAGAAGACCCTGGAGATTGCTCAGAAGCTGTATGAGAAAGGCTACTGCCTGCATCCGGACTCCCTCATTCCAACCCCGGGTGGAGTGAAGAAAATCAAAGAGTTGCCCAAGGAGGGTGAGGTGTTTGCCCTTGACTTTGATTTGAAGTTATCAAGGGCCAGGTACAGGCTCCTTGAAAGGGATGCGAATGAGCCCATGTACAAAGTTACCCTCAGCGACAGAACGGAGCTTTATCTTACGGGAGACCATCCCGTTCTGGTTTACAGGAATGATAGGCTCATATTCGTGCCTGCGGAGGAGCTCAGAAATGATGATCAGGTGGTCCTTCTCATAAACCGTAAGGATTTCCCTGATGGAAATAAAACCCCAACACTGTTTGATTTCGTCCTCAAAAACGCCTCGTCAATGAAGGACTATGTTCTCTACGAACCTTCCTTTGGAACGGTCTTGAGGGAAAGAATAAAGAACGCCGAATTGAAGGTGGAGATCCTATGGAAGTTTAAAATCAGAGAACCGACGTACCACAAATACCTTCGGGGCAAAATGCCGGTTCCGATTTTCAGGTTCCTCATGGGGAGGGGAATAATCTCGGAGAAGGAGGCCAGAAAGATTTTCAGAGGGTTTTCATACGGTACCTCATTAGCATCGGTTTCGTTCGACTTCAACGAGGACTTCTGGTATCTGTTCGGCTTCGTCGTTGGGGACGGCCATCTAGATAGAGAGAGCCAAATAACGATTTCGGCCAAGGAGAGGACGGGGGAGACAGTAAAAGCGCTCCGGGAAGTTGCGGAGTCCCTCGGCGTTCCCTTTGCGTACGATGGAAAATACAAGCTGATAATCCTGCGTAGCAAGTCCCTTACGAGGCTGTTTGAGCTCCTTGGCTGTCCCTATGGGAACAAAACCGAAATATTCGAGATTCCCGGTGAGATAATGGCAAAGTCCCAATGGATGGCCTCTTTCCTGGCTGGCTACTACGATGCGGACAGCCACATTGGGACGAAACCAACCGGTGGCGGGAAATCCATGTCCCCGCAAATCGTTCTGACGTCCAAGAACAGGGGGGCAATATACACCGTCAAGCTCATGTGGCAGCTCCTCGGCGTTGGCACGTACCTGTGGGAGAAAAAGGACAGTCGGGGCAATTTAGTGGCGTACGAACTTAAGGTTTACTCCCGCGATGCACTCAGGTTCTACAAGGTCATGAAGGATTACCTGAAAGTGAAGAGTCGGGACCTGGAGAAGGTTCGGAAGGTTGCGATTAGGAGGAGAAAGGTGTATTCCCATCATTACAGCGTTCTCAGAGTTGGGGACTGGAGCGGGAAGTTAAGAACCGACAACGCTCTCTGGAAAAAGTTTGACATGTCCAACCAAACTGCTCACGGAAGTGGAATAAGCCTCGACAAGCTCGAAAGAATCAGGGATTACCTGACCGATGACGACCTCCGCAGGATTGCCACAGGAGACGTTTACGTGCTTGGGATAAAGTCCATCGAGAAGTTCCACTACCGCGGCAAGGTCTACGACCTCGTTGTTGAGGAGTATCACAACTTCATTGCCAACGGTGTCGTCGTTCACAACTGTTCCTACCCCCGCACCTCCTCGCAGAAGCTCCCCAAGAACCTCAACTTCCGCCCCATTCTCCAGAACCTCGCCAAGCTGCCTGAGTACAAGCCCTTCGCCCACGAGCTCCTGGGCAAGGAGCGGCTCAAGCCCGTCGAGGGCAAGAAGGACGACCCCGCCCACCCGGCGATCTATCCCACCGGCGAGCTTCCAAAGCCGGGTGACCTCACGAAGGATGAGCGGAACATCTACGACCTCGTGGTCAGGCGCTTCCTGGCCCTCTTCATGGAGCCGGCCGTCAGAGAGATAATGAAGGTGGTCATAAACTCCAACTCCAACCGCTTCATCCTGGGTGGAGCGAGGACCGTGAAGGAGGGCTGGCTGAAAGTTTACGGTAAGTACGTCAAGTTCGACGAGGTGATCCTCCCGGCGTTCAAGGAGGGCGAGCCGGTCAAGGTCATCCAGATTAAGCGCGAGAAGAAGAAGACGAAGCCCCCCGCGCGCTATTCCCCCGCGGCGGTTATCAAGAGGATGGAGGATCTCGGGATTGGTACCAAAGCCACGCGCGCCCAGATTCTGGAGACCCTTTACAGCCGCGGCTACATCGAGGGCAAGCGGAAGATAAAGGTCACCCCGCTCGGCATGCGCGTCGTTGAGGCCCTGGAGAAGAACGTGCCGGATATAGTGAGCGTCGAGCTGACGAAGGCCTTCGAGGAGAAGATGGAGGAGATTATGGCGGGGAAGGCCGATAGGGAGGGTGTCATCGAGGAGAGCAAGGACCAGCTCATCAAAATCCTCCAGGTTTTCAAGGAGAAGGAGCTCGACATCGGAAAGATGCTCATGGAGAGTACTGGAACCGGGGCGACTACCTCAAAAACAGCCGCCAGGAAAGCCGGCGCGGTAAAGGAGCTCAGTGAGGAAGAGGAGAATGCGGTTAAAAAGGCCGTTGACAAAGGAGAGAGGAGGAAAGAGCCCCTCGTGGTAGGCAAGTGCCCCAGGTGCGGCGGCGATCTCGTGGTGAGATACAACCGGAAGACGGGCAAGCGCTTCGTCGGCTGCTCCAACTGGCCAAAGTGCAACGTCACCTACCCGCTCCTCCAGAGGGGGGAGATAATCCCAACCAACAAAACCTGCTGCGGCGGCGCGCCGGTGGTCAAGATACGCGAGAAGGGCCGCGAGTACGAGATATGCGTTGACATGAACTGCAGGGATTGGAAGCGATAGCCTTATCTTCCCTTTTGCGGAGTTCTTACCATGGACGAGTGGGAAAGGGCCGCCAGGGTTCTGCTCGACAATGCCCGAGAGTTCCTCGAAAGGTTGAGGGACGAGGTTAGGCTGAATGAGGTAACACTGACGAGCCTTCTTGAGGTTCAATCGACGTTCGTCCTCGGTTTGGCTGACGCGAGCCTCTACGCTTTCTCCCTTGGGCGGGATGATGTCATCGAGGGCTCCTACCGGCTGTTCCTTGAGGGGCTCGACGTCCTCAAAGCCGGCCACCTCCTGGTCAGCGAACCAGAACTTGACCTCTGGCTTTCTCCCCTCCGGGAGCTGAATCCTGATAGGGGTTTTTCCCTCGACAGGCGCTTCTCCCTCCTCGGCGAGCCGAAACCGACGATGGTCTGGGCCAACCGCGTCGTCCAGCTCAGAAACGCCCTCCATGGGATGCCTGTCAGGGATCCGCTGAGGAGCATCGGCTACGGGATAGAGGAGGGAGACAGACGCTTTCCCGTTCTCCTGAAGGCCGTCAGGAGGCTCTACACGCTATACCCGGCTTCGATCGATGAAACCGCCCGGCTTCTCGCCCTTGAGCTCGGCGAGGGACTCGACGGAGAGCCATTGGAGTGCTCTGACGGAACCTGCGAGGAGATAGCCGAGCTCCCAGACGTTTTGGCCTTCAGAAAAATGGTTTCCGGCGATGTGGAGCTGTACTACCTCATCGAGAACTCCAAAGGCCTACACTCCCCCTGGGGAAGCCTGAGCGTCGGGAGGGCAAGAGAGATAGTGGTGTTTTCAAGGAAGAAGGGAAAGGGGTTCAGGCTCAGAGAAGCTCCCTGAGGAGCTTTATTCTCCTCGGGCTGAGGATGACCTTCGGGTGCTTGAGGAGTGCCCTGATGACCTCTCCGTAGTCGCCGCCCGCTATCCTTTCTGCGTCGGCACCGCTGAGTATCTGGATGAAGAGGTCCAGGTCCTCGTCGCTGAGCTTCTCGGTGACCTTCCTGACCTTGAGAACCTTCTGAAGCCTCTCCCCATCGGTTTCCCACCATTCGGTCGTGTAGTTCCTGAGCAGTCCGAGGTTCTCCTCTTCGAGGGCCTTGACTATCCACTTGCTCGCTATCGTTCCTGCTTCCATGGCCTCGGCCATTCCCCCGCCGTGCATCGGGTTTACCTGCCTGGCAGCATCGCCGACCACGAGAACGTTGTCCTTGGCGAGTTCCTTGACAAAGCCGCCGACCGGGACAACGCCGACGTTCACCTCAAGGAGCTTCTTCGCTGGAATGTTGTTCTCCTTCAGCCATTTGTCGAGGTAGTACTTGGCCGTCTGCGGGTTGTCCGAGTTGATGCCAATCCCGACGTTGGCCCTGTCCTCGTCCTTCGGGAAGACCCAGACGTAGCCCCTCGGCGCTATCTCGTTGCCGAACCAGAGGTGTATCATGTCCGGGTCGTAGCCCTCTATGAGCATCTCGTACTCGTAGCTGGAATCGAACTCGTGCGGGGGGGCGTAGGTGTTTATGCCCGCCTTCCTCGCGATCGTGCTCTCCACACCGTCCGCCGCGACTATGACATCGGCATGAATTTCAACGGTCTCATCCTCGTGCCTGGCCTTGATGCCGGCTATCCTCCCGTCCTTCCTGATGACGTCCAGCGCCTCGGTTCTGGCGAGGACGTCGGCGCCGGCCTTTGCCGCGTAGTAGGCCAGCATCTTGTCGAAGACCTTCCTCTCGAGGATAACACCGCTGGCCTCTTTATAGCGGAGCTCAAGCTCGTATCCGCTGGGTGAGTAGAGCTTGGCGCCGTATATCTCGCGGTTTATGAAGCGCCTGTCGTAGGGGATGTCGTATTTTTCAAAGACTTTGATGCTTATGCCCTCGGCGCACTGTTTGGGCGTGCCGATGGCGGGCTTCTTATCGATGAGCAGAACCGAATACCCTGATTTGGCAACGTTCCTCGCCACTATCGGCCCGGCGATTCCGGCGCCGACAACGACGACGTCGTATTTCATCTCCTTCATTCGCTCACCTCCAGGGGTTCGGCGCTGAGCGCTCCAACGGGGCAGGCGCTGATGCATATCCTGCAGCTTATGCACTTGTCCTGGAGGAACTCCCAGCCACTGGAGTGAACCTCAATTGCGAGGGTGGGGCAGACGCCGGCACATCCCCCGCAGAGGTAGCACAGGTCTTCGTTCACAATGACTTTAATCTTCTCCGGCATTGCTTTCACCGCCAAGTTTTTGTTTGAGCCTTTCTTCGTCAATTTTAATGGTGCCGTCTTTTATTATTAACGGTACGAACCTGTCCAGCTCCTGGGCCTTGACCAGAACCTCCCTCTCCTTGAGGTTGAGCCTGTCGCTGAGCTCGTCAACGGTGGCCTCTCCGACGAGGAGAATGTAGTGCAGTATCGCGAGCTGGGTCATATCGCCGATCTCCGCCAGGTAACGCTCCTTTATCTGCTTCATGAGCACCTCGCGCCTGCTCTCAACTGCCTGAAGGGCCTTGAGAACCTTTTCAAGCTCCGAAGTCAGCTCATGGAATGAGTGAACCATGCCCAGAAGCGAGTCATGTTCCATAGGGATACCGGACAGGTCTATCCTGGCTTTTTCCAGGGATTCTTCCCCCAGGTCGAGTCCGCGGTACCAGAACAGGTTTGGAGTGACCGTGGCGACGTACGTCTTTGATATGGCTATGTCGTAGTATTTCCTGGCCGGGCCGATGAACGGGCCCTCCCTCTCGTAGGACTTCAATATCCCCTCGCGCTCCATGATTTTAAGGTGCTTTGCAACGGCCGTCGAAGAAACGCTAACCTTGCTGCTCAGGAAGCTGAAGTAACATTCGGTACAGGTGAGGTGGCTGAGCAGATCGCGCCTCACCTTGTTCCCCAGGATGTAAAAGATGTCCGGTTCAGTCATGACCCACACCACCCAGATCTGTGACGCAAAGCTTATATAGTGAACATTCAACCTTAGGTTGCAAACCTGGAGATTAAACTCCACGTGGTATTGTGCTCAAAACGTTATAAACCTTTAGCTATGGAGGTGTTGGAGATGGGACTGATTAGCGACGCTGACAAGAAGGTCATCAGGGAGGAGTTCTTCTCCAAGATGACGAACCCCGTTAAGATTATTGGATTCATAGGCAAGGAGCACTGCCAGTACTGCGACCAGCTCAAGGGGCTGGTTCAGGAGCTCAGCGAGCTCAGCGACAAGCTCACCTACGAGTTCCACGACTTTGACAGTGAGGAGGGCAGGAAGATAGCCGAGCAGTACAGGATCGACCGCGCCCCGGCCATCACTCTCACCCAGGACGGCAAGGACATGGGCGTCAGGTTCTTCGGCCTTCCGGCCGGCCACGAGTTCGGTGCCTTCCTTGAGAGCATCGTCGATGTTAGCAACGCGACCACCGATCTCATGCCCGAGAGCAAGGAGGAGCTTGCCAAGATCGACAGGGACGTCAGGATACTCGTCTTCGTTACCCCGACCTGCCCGTACTGCCCGCTCGCCGTCAGGATGGCCCACAAGTTCGCCATCGAGAACACCAACGCCGGCAAGGGCAGGATACTCGGCGACATGGTCGAGGCCATCGAGTACCCCGAGTGGGCCGACCAGTACAGCGTCATGGCCGTGCCGAAGATCGTCATCATTGTTGATGGCGAGGACAAGGTTCAGTTCGAGGGTGCCTACCCCGAGAAGATGTTCATGGAGAAGCTCCTCGCGGCCCTCGAGTGAGGGTCTCTTCTTTTCTCCGTTTTGGCTCATATTTTGTGCCCTCTTCCAGATCCCTCCCGGGATGTTTTTTCATCCCCGTGTTAATGTGCACCACTCAGTGGGTGTGACTTCGCACGGAAAAGTTATAAATCCCCCCGCCCAGCCCATACCGGGGGAGCCAATGGGCATGAGAATCGGCGGTGTGAACGTTCATTTCAGCGGGGAACTTGACGATGGCTTTGAGAGGGCTTTCAATGGGGTTTTTGCACGGCGCTATCTTCCGGATGTTGAAGAGAGTTCCGGGGAACCTCACGTTGTGGTGGAGCGCTTTAAGGGCGACGAGTTCAGGGTCTTCAGTGCGGTCTATGATCACATGGGGCGCGACGAGTACAAGATAGAATCACGCGTCCCGTCCGCCTACGGAAACGAGGCGCCTATATTCTTCATACTCCAGGCGTCGGCCAGAGCCGCGGCCAGGGCCGGCAGGATGTTCATAACTGACTCCGTGGGCGTCATGGCCTCCAACGGGAAGGCGGTGCTCTTCGTTGGATACCCTCACACCGGAAAGAGCACCATGTCGGTTCTTGCGATGGCCAGAGGTCTGCCGGTTCTCAGCACGGAGAACACCGTCGTTGAGGTTCGCGACGGAAAGCTCTACATCGTCGGAGGAACCGAGGTTCTTGTCTATGACCCCCGGGTGGAGGGCATCTACGGCATTGAGGTGCCCTACGATGAGCAGACGAGAAGCGGCTACAGGATAACGGACCTCAGAAAGGATGCCGGCAGGAAGAGGCTCCTGGAGCGCGGCGTCGAGATCGACATGATAGTCCTCCTTCACGCGGCGTTCAACTGCATGGAGGCAAGTTTCTCCACAATAAAGGGCAGGAAGGTCAGGAAAACGCTCTGGTACTTCTCAACGGCCCTCATGAAGGGCCTCGACTACTACGAACCCTCACCCCTCCACGTCCCGGTGAGCGAGGAAATAGGCAGGAATCTGCGGCTGTTCCTGGAGACCGCCTCCGAGAACTATTCCGGCAGAATGTTTGAGGCCTTCGGAAACCACAAGGCGGTTTTTGACAGGGTCTTTGAGATGGAGCTTGCGCAGAGGGAGTAGCTTCTGATCCTCTATTTTCAATACCTCTTAGGGTCTTATTGTCCGGGGGACGTTCCGTCCCCCACACCCCTCGAACTTCCGCTGGGGTTTTATAGAGTTTCAATTCTCCTAGAGTCTTATTGCAACCGATATTTGGTGGAAAAAAGCTAAGGTAGGTGATGGCCTTTCAATTCTCCTAGAGTCTTATTGCAACCTTCTCGACTGGAGTTTCAGGGTTAACTATTGCCTCTTTCAATTCTCCTAGAGTCTTATTGCAACCCATGTCGCGCTTCGCCACAGCGTCCTTGATGCACTGCTTTCAATTCTCCTAGAGTCTTATTGCAACCCATGTCGCGCTTCGCCACAGCGTCCTTGATGCACTGCTTTCAATTCTCCTAGAGTCTTATTGCAACCAGCCAACCAGTACTCCGCCATGCTCAACAACCGCACTTTCAATTCTCCTAGAGTCTTATTGCAACGTCCAGAGCGACATGACTCTAAACATCGAAATGTATCCTTTCAATTCTCCTAGAGTCTTATTGCAACTGGTCAGGGCCCTTAGAGCAGGTCTTCGGAGTACTACTTTCAATTCTCCTAGAGTCTTATTGCAACGGGACGGGGATCTACGGAATCCCTGACACAATTGCTACTTTCAATTCTCCTAGAGTCTTATTGCAACCCTCGGACGCGGCCCATCTCAGAACTTCCCGCGTCACTTTCAATTCTCCTAGAGTCTTATTGCAACTAGTCTGCCCGCACCGGCTAGTCTGCCGGCATCGTTCTTTCAATTCTCCTAGAGTCTTATTGCAACTGTCAGTTCGCACCCCTTTATGGGGTTGGACATGATACTTTCAATTCTCCTAGAGTCTTATTGCAACTGGACATCAGGCCTGTGTATTATGTTATACCCCTCGCTTTCAATTCTCCTAGAGTCTTATTGCAACTATTGCAACGAACTCATACGGCTTTCCGACTTCGAACGCTGAAAGCCTTTCAATTCTCCTAGAGTCTTATTGCAACACGAATATAGGTATGAGGTTAGTTTGATATTTGAGCGCCTTTCAATTCTCCTAGAGTCTTATTGCAACGGTTACATCTTCACATTTACCGGGAAGGGCCTCACTATCTTTCAATTCTCCTAGAGTCTTATTGCAACCAGGCCCTCAGCGGCCAGCACCCGTTCACCCGGCCCACTTTCAATTCTCCTAGAGTCTTATTGCAACCTCATCCTCTTCAGCCCTCTCAGTTCGTATTGCGTCTTTCAATTCTCCTAGAGTCTTATTGCAACAGCGAAACCGACGAATGACCTCATGCTTTCACCTCCTTCTTTCAATTCTCCTAGAGTCTTATTGCAACGACGATCATCAGCGATATAGACCTCGACGCGGTTCTGCCTTTCAATTCTCCTAGAGTCTTATTGCAACGAAAATAGTCGAATTCCTCCGCTTCATCTGGAGGGTCTTTCAATTCTCCTAGAGTCTTATTGCAACCGAAAGGTTTATAAAGGTTGGATGTGTAGATAGTATCTTTCAATTCTCCTAGAGTCTTATTGCAACGAAGGTTCTCCAGGTTAAGATGTTGAACTCTGAGATTCGCTTTCAATTCTCCTAGAGTCTTATTGCAACCAGGACGAAAAAACCGTTAAATTCGCGAAAGAACTTGCTTTCAATTCTCCTAGAGTCTTATTGCAACGCAATATTCTTTTTCAGAACAAGATGCATATGAGCATCTTTCAATTCTCCTAGAGTCTTATTGCAACAGGAGTTGGGCAATGTTATTAATGTCCCTTGTAACACCTTTCAATTCTCCTAGAGTCTTATTGCAACCCTCGCACTCCATGCTGAGCTTCCATGAGCGCGCCCACTTTCAATTCTCCTAGAGTCTTATTGCAACGCCGCCGAGTAGATTTAGACGGAGGCGATAAAATGCTTTCAATTCTCCTAGAGTCTTATTGCAACGAGTGAGGAGAGGCTTCGTGAGGCTTTTAGGGAACTCTTTCAATTCTCCTAGAGTCTTATTGCAACATGGAAGGGGGCCGAGGTCACCACCCGCGAGCTCGACCTTTCAATTCTCCTAGAGTCTTATTGCAACGAGGGAACGCTTTTGGGCAGGGGTTTTGTCTTCCCCTTTCAATTCTCCTAGAGTCTTATTGCAACTGAGCTGTTGGACTTCCTTTTTCAGCTTCTCGTTCTCTTTCAATTCTCCTAGAGTCTTATTGCAACGACAGTCGCGGCGGTTGAAGAGTCCGAGGTTGTCAAGCCTTTCAATTCTCCTAGAGTCTTATTGCAACTACTCGTCGATGAACTTGCCAGTCACGCCAATGCTGCTTTCAATTCTCCTAGAGTCTTATTGCAACGACAAGCTCCTCAGCGAAGTTGATGCCCGCCTCGCTGCTTTCAATTCTCCTAGAGTCTTATTGCAACAAGCGGTCGTAGTCGTCCTTTATGTCCGGGAGGAAAACACTTTCAATTCTCCTAGAGTCTTATTGCAACAGATTTACTTTAAGGAAGCATACACCCTCAACGGCGCTTTCAATTCTCCTAGAGTCTTATTGCAACTATTTCGGATTATCCTCGCGAGGCGACGCTTTTCGACTTTCAATTCTCCTAGAGTCTTATTGCAACAGGGCGGCTTTTACTTTCTTTTGCCCTACAAAGGAATAAGATGCGTTTATTTTTATAAGCCTTTCTTTGGAGGGGGCTTTGGGAAGCCCTCCGGGATCTTCAAGCCGGGCCCTATTTGGAGCTTCACGCCCCTGTGGAGAACAGCATAGGCTCGCCTGGGCAGACCCCATCTGTTCATTCGTGAGTTCCAGGGCTTTCACATCAACCCTCTGGCCTAAATCGTGGGTTAACTAACTTTAATCAACCAAATATTTTGTTCTATCGGGATATGGCTGGTTTTGAGGACCTTTACGGCTTTCTCCCACGTTCCGAAAAAATTTCGTCATGTTTCAGCAAAAACAAGTAACAAAATGGTACACACTAACCTGCAGTTATTTAAGGCCTCCTGAGAGCTAACCGGCCGGCGTTTTTGGATATGCCCCCGGAACCTGGATTTCCTGCGCATTTTGAACGTTTGAACGTGATACGGCACAATCGCAACCCCTAAAAGCTTCGGCTCTGTACTCTCCGTGGTGGTGCCATGTACGTGGTCATAGTCTACGACGTCGCGGTTGAAAGGGTTAACCGGGTCAAGAAGTTCCTGCGCCAGCACCTCCACTGGGTTCAGAACAGCGTCTTCGAGGGAGAAGTCACCAGAGCGGAGTTTGAGAGGATAAAGGCCACCCTTCAGGAGCTGATTGACGGGGACGAGGATTCAATCGTCATCTATAAGCTCCGCTCCATGCCGGCCAGAGAGGTGATGGGAGTGGAAAAGAACCCGATGAGTGATGTCATTTAGACTCCACGGCATCGCATATCGGTTTAAAGAGGCACTCCTCACATTCCCGTTTCCAGCGCGGCTTTATCCACTTCGGAAACCTGCCCTCTTCGAGCTGTTTTACTCCATTGATGACAACCCTTGCCCTTCTCAGCATCTTCTGGAACTGCTCCTCATCCCGCTCCACCTGAAACGGCTTGAAGTTCATCCCGTTTTTGTCAAAAACGTAGATGTAGCCCCTCTCCTTCCCCATCATGTTGAGGTACGCGTTGAGCTGTTCAACCGCCAGCCTGGGCGGCTCTTCCATCTCCTCGGGCCCCTTCGGGCTCTCCTCGTCTCCGGCGGTAAATCCGCGGAACTTGAACTCCAAAGGGTAGTCGCCCTTGACGGCATCGATCCTCCCCACGAGCTTCCAGCCCTCGTCCAGGGGATACTCGACCGGGGCCTCAAACTCTATGTCATCCCCGCTCACGGCGTTTCCCAGCCATTCGTGGAGGACGCTGCCGACGAGCATCTCCCCCGTCCTCTCGTACTTGAACGTCCCGAGATACACCGATAGGGCCGCCTTTCGGAGGCAGAAGCTCAGAGAGGTCACCCATATCTTCCGCTCCGGCGTCTTTCCTGTTATTGCATTCCGGATCCTCTCGTTGAACTCTTCAATCTCCTCGGGATACTCCATCTACATCACCTCTACCATACCAAACCCGTGGGTGTTCCTCATCCCAAGCCCTATGTCCCAGGCAACGCGGAGAAACTCCTCATCTCCCCACATCCTGAACTCGAACTCCCACGCCCTGACATTCATCCCTTTGATCCTGAACATCTTGCTCCTCACATTCCGGAGGAAGACCTCAATCCCGAAGTCCCCCTCGTGGGGCTCCCCGTGGACCATCAGGTACTTCTCGCGGAGGTTCCTGAAGACCAGCTCCTTCCACACGGCAGGCTCGTCCTCAAAGGGACTGTTCTGCTGGCCAACTGGCGAGAGGTCCCAGCTCCTGAAACCGTTCGGCGGGCCGTTGTGGTAGACGCTCACGGGAGAGAGGGTTCGGAACCTCCTGTCCGAGAGCCTCCCGGGTGTTTTTACGGTTTTGATTTCCGCCTCAAGGAGCCTCCTCCCACCTATGTGGAGTTCTCCAGCTCCAGAGCCGAGTCCGTTCACGAGGGCTTCGAGGACTGGCCACGCGGAGGAACCGACGAAGAGCCTGATCCGCCCCTGCTCGACGAGTAGGCCTTTCTCCGTCTTCTTTACTTTCCCCAGGGGAAGGAGCCGTGAGGCAACGAACTTGACATCCTTCTTGTTGGTGTGTATTCTCTTGGAGATTCTTTCGTCTCCGAGTTCAATGGCGTGGATTAGAAAGGAGTAGAGGGAGCGGGGATAGTTGTAGGGTATGAGGAAGGGTTCCTCAAAGTGGAGAAGGAGTTCAAGTCTCATCGATGAACGCCCCTATCCCCTCAATAATCACGGCGTGTGGGGTGATTCCAGCTCGCTTTCCAGCTCTCAGGCCCTGATAGAGCCCCTCCGGTCTGCTGTTCAGCACGGCATCTATCATCGTCAGCACAGCTTCGCTCTCCTTTCTCAGGAGCGCATCAAAGAATCGTATTGCGCGGTAGGTGCTCCTTCTCTTGAGTTCCCAAAGAAAGTCCATGAGCTTTCCCACGTCCTCCTCACCGTAGGTTCTTATTGCCTGGTTGTTGGTGGACCTGTCGAGTTCCAGGGTGTATGACCTGATGACGAAGGGCTTTCTCGTTATGGTCTCAATCGCCCCGATGCTCTCAGTGTGGAGCAGGTGATACAGCAGTGCCAGCCGGCGGTTTGAGAGGTAATCCCTTTTGCCCTCGTAGTAATGAGCACTGGTTTTCTTCAGGTCCTTGAGGGCGAGTAGTTCAATTGTGGTGAGGCTCTCTTGAGGTGCCATCTGGTATATGTGCACCCATGTCCTGCTTCCCTTGGTGTACCTCACGTAGGGGGTGTAGAAGTGGAAGCCTACCCAGGAGAGGGCGTAGCTTAGGGAGTCCACCTTTAAGGGGTTGCCTCCCTGGACCCCCATGTATCTGGGCAGGAACTTGCCAGCTGATGGCATTAGAGTGATTGGAACTGGGTACTTTCCGCCCTTCCATTTTTGCTCCTTCAGTTTTACGAGGACCTCTCCCAACCTGGAGGGGACGCTGTCCCAGTAGGCGTTGTTTATGTTGGCCCCAGCGCTGAAGTCGGCGTCGCTTATTACCTTCGTGCCCTCCTTGGAGCGATGCTGGCCGAGGGCGTAGTGCAGGGATAGCATCTCTCTGAGTGCGTCGCTCAGTCCCTTCCTGAAATCCCCGTCTCCTTTGATCTCGTAGCCGTTTCCCTTTGGAATGAGAGTTACTGCCCTTGCGTCCCCCCTGATAAGGGCCTCAACGTAGCCGTAGGCAACGTAAAGGTCGAAGACCTCGTCGATGCTTGGGGTTTGATACCTCTCCACTTAGACCACCCCCACCCACTCCGCCTTAAGAACTTCAGCGAACTTTGGAGTGTCGCCCACCCTTTTTTCAGCCCCCTTGTAGTCGCACAGGACGAGAGGGATTAGCAGCGTGCCCACGATTAGCCTGAGCTTTCCTGTTTCGGGAAGGTGGCGGGCCATGACGCTGAGTTCCACCACCGTCCTGACGACATCATCTGCCGTTGCCTTTGGAACCTCAACCCTGACGCCGACGTGCCTTTCGAACATCTCCTTTAGGAATCCTTTGAGCTCAGGAACCGTCCCGTCAAAGTTTCTCAGCTTGTCGAGAACAACCTCCGCTGAAAGAGAGTCCCGCTCAACGTTGGCAACCTGCCCCATAAGTATCGGCTCATGGTGGAGCATGACAGCTAGTGAGCCCGCGAAGGCCGTTCTCTCATCGAATATTTCCGCGAGAATTTTCATCGCGTAGTAAGCGCTGACCAGCTCGTGCCGGAATCCGGCGAGAGTTGTCCTTCCCTCGAGATAATCCTGGTAAAGCTTTGCCCCCTTTCCCGAATCGTGGAGGATTATCAGGCTCCTCATCAACCTGTCAGCATCTTCCAAGCTCAGCTCAATACCGTAGGCCCTCATTGCCCTGATTATTGAAGGAAGGTACTTTCCTCTCACCTTTTCCCAGGCACTCAGCATTTCTTCAACGTGTCTTTGGAGGGTCTGCCCTCTGAATGCGAGAAGGCTCATGTCCTCACCTCCGCAAAGTCAAGCAGGGTCGCCTGCTTCTCCCCATTTGACCTCGAGCGATCACTCTTCTGTGCTCTTCTCGCTGAATTTTTAGCGTTAGAATCACCTGTCTGCTCTTTCTTGTCGTTCGCTTTTATTTCTCCTCCATTGAACAGGACGCCAACGCTGGGACTGTAGCATTCGCCTGACAGGACATAGATTGCGAAGGCCTGTGGACTTGTATCTTGGGTTTCGGTTAGAACCCAGTGGTACTTCCTCCTGCCGGAGTCCCATCTCCTCTTCAGTTGCCCCTTAATGCAGTTCTTCAGTTCGTCCCATTTACTCTTGAGTACGGAAAGGCTAACCCTGACTACCCTGTCGCTCTTGAAGTTAATGTCATTCTGCCTGTTTTCAGGGACGTAGAACATGGCGTAAAGCTCGGGCCTAGACCTCAACTCGTACTCGGGGGGAGCTGAGAAGAGCTTCAGCTCCCTGAAGTAGATGTAAGCCGAGTGGAACTCCCTCGGCACAAGGTTGTTGGCGTAATGGAACCTGTAAACCCTGTCAAGGGCATTCCTGGCGAGTCTGGCGTCGTAGAGGTATTCTTCCAGTGAATCAAGTTCATCGTGGGTCAGCATGAGCACCAGCGGATCGTACGGGGCCGCCTCGTACGGCACTACGAGCAGATCCTTCGGGGGCTTCTTTCTCTGACCGAGGTTCTGGATCGTTGAAGGGGTACCAACGTACCGGGTTTCTTTTTTCCCAGAGATGTCAAAGATTACTTTGACAACGCGCTTGTACTCCTTGTGGTTCTCAAACTCGACGAAAGGCTCAGTCTCGACTTTTCCCCCAATCTTCTTTTCGATTTCCTTCACAACTTCTGAAAATCCACGAACATTCGGGAAGTCCCCAACGTTCAACTCCTCAATCAGAACTATGGCCTCTCCTTCCTCGCCTTTCCTCCTCGCACAGCGACCTATGCGCTGAATTAGGGCATCTAAGGGGGCTATATCAGTCACGACGAGGCCGATGTTGGGGAGATCAAGGCCCGCCTCGACGACCTGGGTGGCCACTATCAGGGAAGCTCCGTCGAGGGCCCTCTCCTTCTTTTTCCTGTCCCCCACTGTGAACCTGCCGTGTATAAGGAGCGGTTTAACTCCAAGCTCCTCTGCCAGCTCGGAGAGCTTTAGGTAAGTCGAGACTGCCCTCTCAACCGTGTTCCTCACCACGAGAACCTTCTTGCCGTTCTTAAGGGCATTTTTTATGTCTTCAATCACGTTCCCGAACTCTCCCCTGGAGACCCGAACCTTTACTCGTCCCCTTTCGGGTTTCTTGCGGTCTTCAGGTTCAACACCGATGATGTCGGACTCACCGGCAATTAGCTTTCTGAGTTCCGTGGGAATAGTGGCGCTCATTATTACCACTGGAACGTTTGCTTCACTGAGCTGTTCCACAATGAGGGCAATGAGTCTCGGCATGTAGAGGCTCTCGTCCTGGTACATCTGGACCTCATCAAACACCACCAGCCCCTGGGCTATCGCCCCCGCCGGAAACGTGAACCTGTTACCCACTGTCCTGTGAGCGGCCAGTCCATAGAGAAAGGCGTCCCAGGTTGTCACCACGATTGGACCAAGAAAGGCGTGGGTGGGTTCAAGGCCGTACTCGACTACAACCATCTTCTCCGCTATTTCTTTGGCCTCATTCTCAGCCTTACCCTTAAGCACCAGCATCTTGCTCAGGAGGTTTCTTATTCTCTCGGCCTGCTTTTCAACAAGGGATCTGGTCGGCAGGACATAAACGAGCCTTGAAACTGCCCATGTTCCTTTGTAGACCTCAGCTAAAAACGGCATTACCGCCGCCTCGGTTTTTCCACCTGCAGTCGGTACCTCGATTATGACCTTTCCACCGCCTTGCATTATGTCCCTTATCCTCTTCCATGCCCTGACCTGGTAGTCGTAGGGTTCGTGTCCGGTTGTGAGACTAAAAAGCTTCTCCACGCTCAGTTCCCCGGAACCCATATTCCGAGCACCTCCCCGTCAGCTTCAATGGACCTTTCAACTTCTGGAACCTTGGGGGTTCTCTGGTAGTAGACCACGCGCCTCTTTCTCCTCTCCTCCAGTGGCACGTAGAAGGTTTCCTCTGTTTTCTCCCTTCTGCTGCCGTAATCTGGGGATACGAGCATCTTTTCCGTGAATACCTTGACCGCTCCACCGTCCCTGACCTTCCTGCTCAGCAGCTTGGAGACCTCGCCGTAGGGGACGTAGAAGGCCAGGGGGGCACCTCTATTCTCTGGCCTGGCGAAGCCGGCCCAAACGACGGTCGCGAGGCTTTCCGTGTCGCCGAGGACGTCAATCAGCATCGCGGCCTTCAGGTAGAGTTCCTTCTCTTCCTCTGACAGATCTCGGAATGTGTACGCGACGAGGAGTTCCCTTGTGAAGACGTACTCCCTCCTCATGGCATCGCTTTTTGTCATGGCTCGTTCCCAGTCATCCTTAGTCTTGAGTTTCTTTTTGTCCTTCACAGGTTCGAGGTTCCTCAGCCTCTTCAGCAGGAACGCGGTTTTCACCAGGGGTGATAATGGCGCCACTCCCACTGCCCTGGCGTCCACGAGCTTTTCGTCAATTTCTCCAAGCACTTTCTTGGCGACCTCGTCTAGTGACTCTCCTGAGGAACCCCTGAGCAGGACGATACCTTTGGCCAGGGCGCCCTTTAGTGCAGATGGTGAGGGAAGAATTAAAGACGCCCTAACCTGGAAGGACCGGCGTGCGACGGAGTAAAATGGAAAACGAAGGCGCACGAGGAGAACGTCCATTCATCCCTTCCCCCCGGTGGAGCCCTTTTCGATGAGTTCTACGAGTTTCTTCACAAGCTCCTCGACGGAAGAAACCTTTTCTGCGTCGTCCACGAAGTCCACGCCGTGGGCGAATGCCATTATATTGAACCCCAGCCTCTTCGCGTTCTCAACTATTGAACCGCTTGACTTAACGTAGTCTTCGTAGAAGCCGTGGACGAGGGCAGGGATTGGTTCCTCGCTCGCGACCGCTATGAACTCCTCAACCTTCATCAGCGGGAAGGAGCGTGCAAGGTTTGCACCGAGGTAGCCGCTGAGCATTGGAACCAATGCGAGTAGGGCGCTCCTGATTCTCTCTCTGCGCTCGTCAGGATCTATAACACTTCCTCCGGCGGTGTTTGACTGGGGAATCCCTACGAGGCCAAGGTCGAGAACGACGGAGAAACCGTACAGCCCCGTGGCGTACTCCCTGCTGAAGAGCATCTGTGCGGTTCCTTCCTCGGAGCTGCCAATGGCGCCTTTTTCATTAACATCAACGCGGTTGTGCTTTACGGCGCTTATCAGGCGCTCGCCCTCGACGGCCTTTATAAAGTCCTCTGTGGGGACTATGAACGAGGTCTTGACGAGGGAGACCCTCCTGACTCCGGTTTTTGGAGCAAGGAATCCGTGAACGTCGGCATCAGCAAAGTTGGTTATTACGGTTGATTCCTCTTTAAGTCCAATAGAGGTGCCATCAGCCTTCTCTGCAGTAGTTTCTCCCTGACCAAACCTTGTCCCGTTGTACCTGACGGCCCTCTTGGTCAGGTTGTTTCCGAACTGCGTCTTCCTGAAGTAATCAACGAAGCCCACGAAGTGCCAGTGCTTCACCATGTTGCCCGTTATTGCGGGAACCTCCACCACGGCCCAGCCACCCTCGGTTTTGACTGTCACCTTCGCCTTGGTGACCTCTATGTAGTTGCTTCCCCCTCCACCCTGGGCGTTGAGGGAGTGTGCGTTCAACCTAACCCTACCGCTTATCCGGACGTACATCATTCACCACCTCCAGCCTGATTGCCCTCTTTGGGGCAGTGGTTCCAGTAGGCAAAGGCCCACAGGGCCAGCTTGAGCGCGAGCCTGCGGAGTTCCTTTGGGCTGTTTGCGAGAGATTCAACCCTGTCTTCCAGCGCTTCGATATCTTTTTCCGAAGGCTTCCAGAAAGTGCAACCATTCTCGTGGGCCTTTTTCTCGAGCTTTGGGGCCAGTCTGAGGGCCTTGTAGACTCCTTCAAGAAGCTCCTCTCCGGTTCTGGCCTTGGCAATTCCATCGACGATGTCATAGGCGTACTCTCCAAAGGCATCATCAACCAGATAGCTCAGGTATCTCCCAATATTTTTGATCCAATCCTCCATTGGGAACACCGTACTAACCGTGGTGGAAGAACTATTTAAGTATTATTGCGGGAAGTTAAGTTAACTTTATTAACTATTTTGCCCAACGATTACGGGGGTTGTCATGAGGTACATCGTGACAGTGGGTGAACACATTAACCACGTCTTTAGGGGTGATGAACTCATACTCCCGGAGAGGCTTTTACGGGCCGGGTTCAAGGTCAGCAGTGCGATTATCTTCTATTCGATTAGGGAACACGTTGACGAGGATTATCGAAGGAAAATCCTTGGAAGCGTGCATAATGCCAGGGAAAAATTCGAGAGTCTCGAGGTGCCCACAATCGTGAAAGAGGTAAGGGATCCGTATCTTTTCCAAGAGAGAATTGAGGAGTTCAAGAGGCTGATAATTCCCGAGACAGTTATAAATCTGACAGGGGGACGGAGGATAATCGGGTACGAACTTTTCTATGCCGCCATCGCTGTTAAAAATAACAATCCTCACGCGGTCAAGTCTGTTTTCTACGTTACTGAAAAGGGCGTTCCAATAGAGCTCCCGATAATCGACCCCCGAACGCAACTTACCCCCTTAGAACTACGGATCCTTGAAATCCTGAGAAAACATGGTTCCATGCATATAACAGAACTCCGGAACAGACTGGAGTCGGTCAACGACAAAAACTACACCCTGCCCCTGGTCAGTGAATACGTTTCCCGGCTTGAAGAAAAGGGCTACGTTAAGAAGGAACAGAAGGGAAGACGAAAATTCGTCATTCCGCTGGTGTAACTAAAACCATGCCACCAGCGGTTCATACTCTCTAACGCCGACAAGGTGCTTGATGAGCTTATATGCCTCGAGGCGAATAAGCCGCTTCTTCGTCACGTTCCTGCCGAGGGTGGGGTGTTTGACGCTTTTCGCGAGTTCCTTCTCGTACTCGCTTAGAACCTTCTTCATGCCATCCCCCGTCAGCAGGACACCGTTCAACTCGCTCCTGAAGTGTTCCTTCCTGATGATTCCCTGCTTCACGAGCCTGTTGGCTATCCTGTCGGATATAATCGGCTTGAAAATCTCGCTCAGGTCGAGGGCGAGGGAGAACCTCCTTTCACCCGGTTCATGGAGGTAGCTTACCGTGGGGACGAGCTGGGTATTGTAGAGCTCGCTCACGATAGTCGCGTAGAGCCGAGAATTCAGGAAGCTTATAAGCGCGTTCATCTCATTCTCCGGCGGCCTGCGGGTCCTTTTCACTATTTTGAAGCCCTCTGGCAGGTGCCCGTCCCAACGGGCGTAGTACTCCCCCCGTATCCGCGCCTCGACGTTCATGACCTCGGTGATTTTGCGGGCATCTTCAAGCTCCTCAAACAGCTCCTCCAGCAGTTCCGGGAAGCCGTCCCCCACTTTCCAGCGCTTCAGGTTCTTCTCCATGTTAAGGGCACTTCCCCTGACGAAGAGCTTTGCCAGCTTCAACCTTTTCTCCCGGTCGAGGTAGTGCTCAGCCTGCCTGATGACCAGGTCTCCCGAGTGGAGCTTTTCCTTCGGGTAGAAGCTCCCGTCGTAGTAGCCGTAGTGGTTGAAGAAGTGCACGGCTATGCCTTTCTGAGCCAGAAAGTGGAGCGCCTGCGAGGTTATGTTCACGTGGCCGTAGACGTAGATGTCGTAGATTCCCTCCACCGCGAGGGGCTTCCTACCGCGCTCGTTTTCAAAATACAGCGTGTTCTCCCTCCGAAATAGCGTTCCATCCGAGAGCAGGGTTATGGAGCGCTTCCTCATCTTTCACACCCAGCAGAGCTCGTAGTATGCGCACTTCCTGCACTTCTTCGTTTTCATCGGCTCCGGCGGAGCCGGGAGTGATTTTATCCGCTCTACCTCCCCAATAGCCGCTTTGATTTCGGCCTCGTGGCCGTTCAGCGTTACCTCCCTCGTCTCGTTGAGCTTTGGGTAGTGGAGAACCGCCCTCGCCTCAATGCCGAGCCTCTTGAGGTAATAGAGGTAGTACAGCGCCTGCATCTCGTGGGCTTTTTCCATGCCTTTGCCAAGCTTGACCTCGTGGACCTCTATGACATCGCCCCTGCGGATGAAGTCAATCTTTATGCTCCCGATCTGAACTTCCTTCTCCTCGCTGGCGTAGCGCCGCTCGTGGAGGAACTTCCCAAGGTCGACCCACTCGCTTTCCTGCTCCATTGTGATGCCCTTAGCGAAGTACCAGAGCTTGGTGGGGCAGATGAGGAGGTAGTTTATCTCGGTGCCGCGGATGAGGAGTTCATCGAGGGGATACTCACCCGTCAAGGCCTCTCACCCAGCGCTCGAACAGAGGGTTTTCGAAAAGGTACCGCCCATCCTCCTTGATGACCAGCTCCTTGTTGAGCAGGGCCCGCAGGGTTGCCTGAACCGTTGAGGCATTTTCGAAGCCGTACCTGACGAGGAAGTCCTTCGAGTACAGGTCCCGCTCTCCCTCTGCCAGACCCCTGAGTAGCCTTCTCTGGTTCATGGTCAGGGAGTCCCATATTTCCTCAAAGAACTCCGATGCCTCGGTCAGCACCTCGGAGAGTGCACCTTCGACGTCCTCTGTTCCAACGGAGTTCCTCCCGGAGAGCATGGCCATCAGCCACAGGCGGTAGCACAGCATCTGGGTGTAGTGGGGGTGGCCCTTCGTTATTTCCAGCACGGCATCGACTGCCTCACTCGACACCCTCAAGCCCGCCTCCCCGAACTTGCGTATGATGAAGTCCCTGAACTTCTCCGGTGGGATCCTCTTCAGGACGAGGTGCATCCCGAAGTTGTAGAAGGGACTCGAAGGGGACTGGAAGATTTTCCTCATCATGCCTACCCTGCTTCCGATAAAAACGTATGTCACGTTTCCGTGGTTCTGGAACTCGGAGCGCATCTTGGCGAGGATATCGTCCCCCAGGCCGGCGACCTCCTGGAACTCGTCAAACACCACCACGACGCGCTTTTTCCTCTCCCGCGCAATCATCTCCGGCAACCTGAGAACTTCTCTGAGGGCACTTTCCTCCTCGCTCCAGCCAAATTCCAGCTCAATACTATCCCCGATTACGAGCTTGGGCCTAACTGACCTGAAGAACTTCTTAACGAACACCTCCGCCCTGTCGCGCCACGACCGAAGGGCAGCCGAGCTTATGCGCTCTGCCAGTTCCTTCCGGGTCAGCACGCCGTAGCAGTCCACCCAGACGGGATAAACCTCTTCCCCCAACTCATCCAGTGCTATCTGAATGAGAGAGCTCTTACCATAGCGCCGGGGGGAGTAGAGTATGACGTTCTGGCCGGACAGCATTATGAGCTTCAGCCGTTCTATATCATCTTCCCTGTCCGCAAAGTGCTCCCTGCCGACTTTCCTCCCGTAAACGAACGGAGCCTCCATTACACCATCACCTGCAATGTAATCCTGTGTAGCAAGTTTTATAGTTTTTGGTGTAATGAATTTTATAGTCTGAACTGTTATAGTTCGGGGTGTAATTCACAGCACCTCACCGCCCGAAGACTCCCTCAGAAGGCCGAGGTCTTGGCTGTAGTCCAGCTCCGCGACGATGATGTGTTTTCCGGGCCCCGTTGAGCTGAGCCTGTGGAAGGCGTCGCTTTCACTCATGAAAAGCCACAGTGGAACCGGGACGAGGTAGCGGTGAACTTCCATGTAGCGTTTCCTGGTGAGCAGCTCCAGAACAGCGTCCTGGTAAGCGCCGGGTATCGCCTCCAGCCCCCTGAACATCTCGTAGAACCTGCGCTCGTTTTCGCCACTCCTCAGGGGCCTCAGGGCCTCAAAGAGTTCGAGCGCCTGGGCCTTGTACTCCAAAACCTCCCCCCTGAGTCTATCCGCGAGCGGTTCGTAAGCCAGCGTCACAAGCTCCGGGACCTTTGACTCGAGCAGGGGCTTCCCGTCAAGCTCTTTCAGCAGCCCCAGGCTTCTCCTGACGACTTCGGGTGGGTAGATGCGTTTATCCCCCTCTCCGCCCTCGGTTAGGACGTAAACGTTCCTCGGGTTCCCAAAACCCCTCCTGTTTACCCTACCGAAGCGCTGGATCAGGGCATCCAACGGTGCCGGTTCCGTGATAATCGTGGAAAAGCTCACGTCGAGCGAGACCTCCACCACCTGGGTGGCAACGACCACGTCGAAGTCGTTGAGGTTTGCCAGGAGCTTCCGCTCCTTCTCCTCCCTGTCACCGTACGTGAAGCGACTGTGGAGAAGCATCGCGCTGTAATCGTCCCTGAGGCGTGAGTAAACCTCCACCGCCCTTGATACCGTGTTGCATGCCACCAGAGCAGGTCCACCTTCGGGTTTGATGTCCTCGATTAGTTCCTCTATGCTCTTCATCGAGCCGTCGATGACGTTTATCCTGTGCCTCGTGAAGCGGTCCGCCTCCTCCGGCGGAGCCTGAAGCTTCCTTGGTTTTATCGTTTCCTCGATTAGTCTCTCAAGGAACTCCGGCAGGGTCGCGGTCATGACCATTGCCTTTGCTCCTCTCTCCTTCAGTAGTTCGAGGATCGCCAGGATTATCCCGAGGATATTAGGCTCGTAGGCGTGAATCTCGTCGAAGATGAGGAGAGAGCCAGTCAGCTCGGTGAGACCCATCTCGAAGAAGCCGACACCGAAGAAGGGCTTCATGAGCTGGAAAGGCGTCGTGACCTTGAGGGGGGTGTAAATCTTCCGGTAGAGGGAAGAAAGACGCCTGTATTCCAGCTCCGAAGAGTAGAGGTAGAAGCCCGAGGAGCTGTGGAGAACGCCGACGAGCGCGGGGTCCTTGAAAAGACCGAGTAACCTCGAGTGCATCGCGTTAATGCTGGCCTTGTAGGGGAGCACGTAGAAGATTCTGCTCGACAGGCCCTTCCTCGTTCTTTGGGCGTTCCTGTTGGCCCACAGGAGGGAAGCCTCGGTCTTGCCGTAGCCCGTGGGCGCTCTCAGGAGGAGGTTTCCTTCGGTGTTCCATGCCGCCCTCTGCAGGGGTCTCCAACCCTCCTCCGGAATCCGAAGCTCAACCGCCGTTCTGATGTCAGGCAGAAGACGTACCTCAAGCTCTCCCGCAGATGCGAGGTGGTCGGAGGCGTTGAGGAGACCCCTCAGATAGACCAGTTCCTCCCTGTATCTCTCCACGTTCCGCTCGTACCAGCTAATAAGAGCGTCGAAATCGTAGCTCCGGACGCGCTCCGACCAGTCTTTGGGCGGGTTAAAAAGCCCCAGCCTTCTTCCAAAGAAATACAGCTCCCAGTAGGGAACTCGCTCGAAGAAAATCCCCTCGATGTAGTCCCTGTTCTGAAAGAGTTCCTCAACTTTCTCCTTGAACCCTCCGCGGTGTTCCCCGCTGGGCAGTATCTCCTCAAGCTCGTCGAGGGTTCGATGGTGGGTGAGGATTGCGAGTGCAATGAGGTTCCTCTCGTCCTCGGGAAGGTCGAGGAAAGAGGCGAAAGGTGCCGAGAGAACCTCGTGACGGTAGCCCCATTCCCTTGGATTCCTCTGAAAACCGCTCGCGCACTTGCCGAGGTCGTGGAGGAGAACGGAATAAAAAGAAAGTTCCCAGACGCGCGGGGAGAGCTCCTCGAGCCATTTGAACGCGGTTTTCATGCTCTTCAGCACGTTTATGGCGTCGTTGGTGTGGCACTCGAGGAAATCGTGCGGGAGGAACTTGGCGTAGCAGGGCCTCATTCGTGCCACCTGTGGAGGTAGACTCCGACACCGAGTTCCTCATCGTAGGGGAGCTTCAGTTTCGACGCTTTGCCCTTTGGAAACGGCAGGACGACGAAGGGCCTGACGAGTCTCGCCTTCCTCGGCGTTACGGAGTAGTCATACTCGACGACGAGGGCGTGAACGACGCCGGGGACTCTAAGCTCTAGGGGAAGGACCGTCCCGCCGACGGGAGCTTCGGTCTCCTCAAGCTCGACCTCCTTTATCTCCTCAACCGTCGCCACGTCGCTCGAACGTCCAAGGAGGAGCTGGTATCTGGGCCTCCTGAAGTGCTCTTCCCATTCATCGGGGAGATAAAGGTAAAGCTCGGCGTTGTAGAGGAACTCGCGCCTCATTATGTCCGTCTCGACCTTTCCTAGGGCATAGATCTTTTCGAGGTCAAGCCCTTTACCTTCGCTCCTGAAGACGTAGCCGACGTATGGAAGCTCGGTTAGATAGACAGGCTCGCCCTTCGCCGCCGAGAGGATTCCCTGAATCGTTGAGGGCGGTGGAACGGGCAGCGTCGGCTGGTAGCCTGACTGGAAGGTGGGATAGCGGAACGAGGCAGTCCACGCCCTCAGCTTGACCCTTATCATGGGCTCACCCGTAGTAGGCCTCGATTTCCCTGGCGAACTCGTCTACCGCTTCACCAACGGTGCCCGTGAAGACCTCGATGCCTGCTTCTTTCACCGCCTTGGCCATTTCATTGACGTCCCAGCCAAGGGAGCGGACGAAGCCGGCGTCGTAGCCGATGTAGAGCTTTGTGCCCTCGGGTATTACCTCCTTGAGGTCCTTGAGCCTCTTTGCAAGGGCCTCGGCGTCGAAGCGGATCTCGCCCTTCTCCTCGAAGACGAGGTCGCTTATGAAGGGGTTTATGCCGGCATCCACGTTGAGGAGCAGGACGAACTTCGGGGTCACGTCGGTGTGGTACTGGCTCTGCTTGGCCCCGCCGGTCAGGAGGCGGAGGGCCTTGATAGCCTCGGTGGCGCGCGTCTTCCTGATCTCGGGGGGCATGAGCCACTCTTTTTCGGTTCTCTGAACGCCGAGTTCCTCCGCTATGCGCTCCATTTCCCTGATTTCATTAACGACGTCCTCTGTGCCCTTCTTCGGGTTGCCCTTCTTGTCTCTCGGAACGTCTTCCCAGGTGAGGAGGTTCTTGAAGCCTGCCTTGCTGACTATCGTGAACCTGCCGACTGAGTCGAGGTCAAGGGAGAACGCACCCTTGAAAACCGTCGAGTAGAACTCCTGGCTGTAGGGGACAGGGTCTCCCTCGTGCCTTGAGGCGTAGCCCTCATCGACGGTTATGGAGCTCCTGTCGGGGAGTACAGAAATCAGTGGTGTGTTCTTAAGGGGCGAGACCCGCGTAACGGTCACGTTCACGCCGCCCTTCTTGAAGGCCCTCATGTAGCCAAAGACGTCGTCATCGGGGTACTTGAGGGGGTTCGCCGCGGTAAAGACCTGCTTCTGCTCGCGGTAGAGCGGGGAAAGCTCCCAGTTGAAGTGCTCCTTCAGCGTGAACCTCCACCAGTAGCGCCAGGCCTGCGGTGAGACGTAGGGGTAGCGCTTTCCACCCCTCCTGAAGGTCTTAACCCTCGTCACGTTCCTGTCGGCGAGGCTCTCGTCGATTCCGAGCATGTTCAAAGCGGAGTGCGGCGCGTCAATCAATACCATTCCGGTCGCAAACCTCATTCTTCCACCCCCATTCCAAAGATCCCAACTTCTTCGTCCTCCTCAACCTCTTCCCCGGCCTCCTCCGAGGCCTTCATCAGCCTGTCGTGGAGCCTCTCATAGACCCTGAAGAGGAGCAGGTGCTTTACCGTCCTCCACGAGACGTTCAGGTCTTCCCCGTAGGAGGTGAGAACCGTCGCGAACTCGTCGAACGTCATGAGCGGCTTCTCTATCCCGAGCCTCTGGCGGAGCTTTTCGAGGTTCACGAAGAAGGCCTCGAACTGGTAGAGCCTCTCCGCCCTCTCAAGCTCCCTGACGCGCCTTGAAAGCTGGTTGTCCGGGAGCTTCTCCAGCGTTTCGACAATCCTATCGCCGACGTCCCTAATAAACTCCAAAGCCTCCTTATCCAAACCCAACACCTCCGAGCAGTAGAAAGACAGAAGCGACCATTTCGCGTTCGCCAGGCGATTCTTCGTGTCGATGAAGTAGGGCAAGATGCTCTCCTCGGCCAAGAGCCTGGCGTAAACCTCGTTGGCGTAGCTCCGCTCGTACTTTTCAAACTCCTCCTCGCTCGGCCGTTTGCGCCAGCCCATCGCTACAATTCTCTTCCAGCCCTTCGGGTCCTCCCTGCTGGCGTGGGCGATGAAACGAAGAACGGGCGTTGGAACATGGATTATCTGAAGGTCCTGCCCCTGGTTGTTGTTCACGAAGTGGTAGAGCGTTATCGATGCATTGCTCCAGAGCTCGTCGCGCTCCGTCTTCCTCGTCAGCTCCCCGAGAAGGCGGAAGAGAAAGTTCTCCGGCCTCTTAAAATCCCTTGCGTTCGAGGCGAGGAAGCTCTTCCTGACGTCGTTTATGGCCTCGCCGTGGAGTTCGAGCATAAGCTCGTGGGGGTAGGTGTGCATCACGAGAACCCTTCCCCCGACTTTGTAAGCCACCAGCGGGAGGAACTGAACGAGGAAGAGACAGTGGGAGCAGACGTTGAGGCCGTCCTTCGCCGAGGGAAAGTAGTTGGGGACTCCGCCGGTCCCAACGAGGGGAAAGTCCGAGCGGTAAACCGGCCTTGGGCGCGAGTGCCTCCTTCCACAGATTTCGCATACGGGTGCGTTGTTGTCTTCTGGCTCGCTGAGGAGGGCCTTCAGGTTCTTGGCTATAGCTTCGGGCGTTCTCTTCCTGGCCATGCTCGGGTTGGCCATGAGGATTCCGCTGTTAGGGAGCATCATCGCGTGAATGTAGCCCGAACTCCACTCCTTACGCGCGTAGAGCTTCGAGGCAAAGTCTATCGCCTTCTCGATGTCTTCCATGGTGAGTTCCTCGGGCGAACGCTTCTTTCTCAGTAGCAGCAGCGCTGTGAGACCTGCATCGACGAAGGGGTGCCCGGTCCAGTCAAAGGGTGGTGCCCCCCTTTGCCCCTCCCCGTGGGGTCCTTCAGGAGGATTTCCCTTCCCGATCCTTCACACCTCCCTTCGGGTTTCTTTTCATCCTCCGCCCATCAACCTTCACCATCCCAAAGCCTATCGAGTTCTTCTCCCCGAAGCCCGCCAGGTAGCCGGCCCTCAGCAGGCCCTCGTCGCCCTTCGCGCGGAACACGAGATGCCACGCCACCTGGAAGATGCCCGGCTTGACCTCGAAGCGCTTGGGCTTGGCGTTGAGGACCTTCATCTCGAAGTCCTCGGGCGGCTTCGAGCCAAAGATGTGGAGATACTTCTCCCTGAGGTTCTCCCGTATCAGCTCGTAGAACTCCGGCTCTGCTGGACTGAGGTCGTAGCTCCTCGGCTTTCCGAACTGGACACGCTTCGTGGTCACTGCCACCGGCGAGAGGGTAACGAACTTCCTCCCGCTGAGCTTCTCCGGCTCCGCGATGGCCTTCACTTCTTCCACGACGAAGCGCTCGCCCCAGAGTTCGACCTCCGGATCCTGAAGCAGGCTGCCTATGAAGGCCTCGGCTATTTCGGGAACGGCCGTTGAGAAGTAGAAAAAGCCGCGCTTGTAGCCCAGCAGAGAGCTCCTATCCCCGGCCAGCTCGCGCCTCTCCGCCATGAAGAGGGAGTAGGTGAACAGCTTCGGAACCTTCGGCGAGTGGAGGCTGAGACTCAGCTCGGGGTTCACCCGCTGAATCCTCCTGTAGATCAGACCCTGGAGCTTGTGCTGGTGGTTGAAGGGTATCCGGAACGGCTCATTTTCGGGATGGAGTCTTATTATGAACCTGACCATTTCGTTCACCATTCGGTGGTATGCAGCAAGAAGGGTACGTCGCCAGACCTTATAAAGTTTCCTCCAGTTGTGGGTACGAACCAGTTAAAACAGAAAGTTTCGTCAATGAACAATGGGGTGAGTAATTCCTCCACCCGAAGGTTCCATAAGGTTCCCCGGTTCAGAACGATTATTCCTTCAGGTTCGCGGTGGAGAACCGCCCCTCCAAGAGCAATTATGGGGTTTCTCGCCTTTGTATGGTGGCGGGCCAATAAGAATGAAGGGAAAGGGCCAAAGCCCTCAGAGAAGCATTCTGGCGTCGACGGCAACAGCTGAGTCCTCGTAGGCGAAGATCGGGTTTATGTCGAGCTCCTTGATCTCCGGAAGCTCGAGGGCGAGCTCACCGACCTTGGTGATTATCTCCGCGAGGGCCTCGATGTCCACCGGCTTCTCGCCGCGGGCTCCGGCGAGGATCGGGTAGGCCTTGATCTCCTTTATCATGTCGAGGGCTTCCTCCTTCGTTATCGGGGCGACGCGGAAGCTGACGTCCTTGAGGATCTCAACGAAGATTCCACCGAGACCGAACATTATCGCCGGGCCGAACTGCGGGTCGCGGATCATACCGACGATGACCTCCTTGCCGAGCGGGAGCATGCGGTAGATGATGACGCCCCAGAGGTCGGCGTCCGGCTTGTAGTTCCTGGCGTTCTCCATTATCTTCCTGAAGGCCTCCCTCGCCTCCTCGTCGCTCTTGATGTTGACCTTGACACCGCCGGCGTCGCTCTTGTGGATGATCTGCGGAGAAACGATCTTCATGACGACCGGGTAGCCTATTTCACGGGCGAACTTTACGGCCTCTTCCTCGTTGGTGGCGACCTTGAAGTCCGGGACGGGGACACCGTAGAGCTTGAGTATCTCCTTCGCCTCAGGCTCGACGAGCGGTCTGTTCTCGGCCTTGGCCTTCTCGATGATTGCCCTAGCCTTTTCAATCCTGTCCATACCAATCACCCCATCAGCTTGACAGTTCTCAATCCGGTCGGGGGGTTAAAAGGGTTTCCATTTGCCAACCTTTCGTTTCTTTCGTTTCGGCCCGGTTTGAAGCGATGAGGGGGGTATAAATACCCTGCCGCCGAATATAGTACAGGTGATTCTTATGAGGAAAAAGGCGATGGCTGCAGTTGGTGGAATTGCACTTATAATCCTGGCGGTTTTTTCGTTCCAGGGAGAGAAGGCGGTGGCGAGCGACACCACCGTTGTTCTCTACAACTCCGCGAAGATTGGGGTTGTAGAGAAGACGCTCGAGCTTGAACTGGAAGAGGGAATAAACGATGTTCCCCTCGAGGAGCTTGCGGGCCTTAACATAGCCGAAGTCACGATAATGCCCCTTGATGAGGGGGTCCGGGTTCTCGGCATCTTCAGTAAAGGCCAGGGCGGGGACGTCTACAGCGCCAACATCGGGAGTGAAGTTGAGATAAAGCTGAGAAATGGCGATACCGTTACCGGCAAGTTCCTCGGCTTCAAGAACGGGAAGATAGCCATCGAGGGGGACGGCTACTACCTGATCAACCCCAACGAGGTTGTCTACTTCAAGGCCAGGAACCTTGAGGGTCAGGCGAGCGTTTATGCGGCCATACAGGCCGACAAAGCGGGGAAGTACAACGTGAGCATAATCTACCGCGTCGCCAATATGAGCTGGGAGAGCAGGTACAAGCTCTACATCGGTGATGACGCAAGGCTCTACGGCTACATCGTCCTCAACAACCCGACGGCACAGGAGTTCAAGGGTGCGAAGGTCCTGCTGGTGGCCGGCGACGTTCAGCTCTACCAGAACGTTCCCCAGCCGAGGGTTCTCTACGCCATGGCGGAGAAGGGAACCGACCAGGTTAACGTCGGTCAGCCGGAGAAGATAGAGGCGTTCTACCTCTACAGGCTCGGTGTCGTTGACCTGAACCCCGCGAGCAAGATGATGTACCCTTACATAAGCTTCGAGGTTCCCTTCGAGAGGGAGTACCTCTATGAAAGCTGGCCGTACGGAGGAGAAGGGGCAGTCTACGAGTCGATATCCTTCAAGACCGAGAAGGTTCTCCCGGCGGGTATAGTGGAGATATACCGGGAGACCGATGACGGAAACCTGCTGGTGGGTGAGAGGGCCATAGAGCACACCCCCGGGGGTGATGTGCTTAGGATAGGCATTGGACGGGACTACGACCTTAAAGGCACGACGACCGTCCTCGATCAAAGGAACGGCGATGGTTACTCCTACTACAAGGTCAAAATCACCCTTGAGAACTTCGGGAACGAGACCAAGACTGTCGTGGTCAGGCACCACAAGTGGGGCAGGTTGCTGAGTTCGAGCGTCCAGCCAATCGATGAGACCGCCAGCTACATCGACTTCAGGGTGAGCCTGAAGCCCGGAGAAAAGAAGGAGATAGTATTTGACTACGAGAACCGGTATTGAGGCTAGCTCTTCCGCAGGGTTATCTCAAATATTTTTTCCCCTTTTGTTATGTCCAGCACGAGGCTCTTGTCGTAGTCAATGAACTTGGTGTTCACGACGGCGTAACCCTCTCCTTTGAGAAAGCCGGCTATTTTCAGGCCCAGATCGCCGAAGAACTCCGCCGCCATGGTTGCCATGCTCGGCTCCTTTATGCCCAGCTCATCGTGGTAGCGTCTGGCCAGTTCAAAAACGTCCATTGTCACCACCGGTTATAGTATGCCTCTGGAGGATAAAACGCTTTCGTCCGAAAGGCTTAAAGCAACCCCTGCCAAGCGGGAAGAGTGGGAGCCATGGATGAGAAAACCCTCAGGAAGGGCGAGCGCTACTATAAAGCGGGGAAGGTCCTGTGGGTCGTTAAGTATGGTGACCGGCTCTTTTCCAAGGTTCTGGGCACTTACCCGTACTACGTGGAGCTGAACCTCTCGACGGGGGAAAACACCTGCACCTGCCCTTTGGGCGGGGACTGCAAGCACGTCGCGGCCGTTATGAGGGCCCACGAGAACGGGTTCTACTTTGAGGCCTTCGACCGTCACGCCGATCTCTTCCCGGAAGCGGTTGCCATGGAGTTCCTTGCCGAGGTTCCGGAGCTGGCCCTCGACGTCACCATTAAGGAGCTCCGCTTTGCCCTCAGTACTGACGAGAGCGGGAGTGAGGTCGCGAGGCTTTTCAGGCGGGCGCTGAGGCTCGTGAGCATGACCGGGAAAAGAGAAGCCCTGCACTTCCTTGAAGAGGTGATTGAGGAATATCTGCACGTTTTCAGCGACTATGAGCTGGCGCTGAGGCTCGAGAACGAACTGAGGGAGCTTGAGACGGCCCTCTAAAAAAGCCTTATAAATGCCCCCCGCACCAAATAGAAACTTAGAGGGTGAGAAAATGAAGGCGATCTATCGGGAGATGTGCCCGAACTGCCTCGGTAGAATCTCCGATGAGAGGCTGATCAATAAAAACCCGTGCAGCGAATGTCTCGATGATACCGTCACCGCCGATTCTTATTTTGACCTCATCACTGCGGTTAGAAGCGCCCTGAAGCTCAAGGGCACGTTGAAGGAGTGGGACAGGATATACTCCCTTGAAAACGGACTGCGTGAAGTTGAGGAGTTCTTCGAAAAGGCCACCGGCTTCACCTTCTGGAGCGCCCAGAGAACCTGGGTTAAGAGGCTCCTGAAGGGCAGGAGCTTTTCAATCATAGCCCCCACGGGGATGGGAAAAAGCACCTTTGGGGCGTTCATGGCGGTCTGGCATGCGACCCGGGGGAAGAAGAGCTACATAGTCGTCCCGACAACGCCGCTGGTGGTTCAGACCGTCAGGAAGATTCGGAAGATAGCGGAGAATGCGGGCGTTGAGGTCAACCTCGCCTACTACCACGGCAACCTCCGGAAGAAGGAGAAGGAGGAGATGCTGGCCAGGATTCAGAACGGGGACTACGGGATACTCGTTACCAGCGCCCAGTGGATGGCCAGGAAGTTCGATGAGGTCCTGAAGGGCAGGCACTTCGATTTCATATTCGTCGATGACGTTGATGCGTTTCTCAAGGCCAGCAAGAACATAGACCGCTCCCTTTACCTCCTCGGTTTCAACGACGAGGTAATCGGAAAGGCCTGGGAGATAATTCGCCTTAAAAAGCAGATGTCCAAATACCTGAACGGACGCGCCAAGGACAGGGAGGAGAGGCTCAAGGAACTGAACGTCCAGATCTCCGAGCTCCAGCGTGAGATAGAGAAGTTCAAGCGCGAAAACCCGATCGGAATAATGATAATAGCCTCGGCCACGGGCTCGGCAAGGGGAGACAGGATAAAACTCTACCGCGAGCTCCTGGGTTTCGAGGTTGGAAGTGGAAGGAGCGCCCTCAGGAACGTCGCTGACAGCTACCTGAAGCCGAGCAAGGACATCAAGGAGCACGTGGAGGATCTTTTAACGATGCTCGGGAAGGGGGGCATAATATTTACCCCAATCGATCAGGGGTTGGGCTACGCCGAGGAGCTGGCCAATTATCTCCGCGAGCGCGGCTTCAGAATTGAACTCGTCAGCTCGAAGAACAAAAAGGCCATCGAACGCTTCGAGAACGGGGAGGCCGACTACCTCATCGGCTCCGCCACCTACTACGGCTCCCTCGTCCGCGGTCTTGACATGCCACACCTCATCCGCTACGCGATATTCACCGGTGTTCCCAAGTTCCGCTTCTCCATAGACCTCGAAAGGCCGACCATATACCGTGCCCTCGGCCTCCTCAGTGAGGTCATGGACTTTCTGAGCGATGAAGACAGGAAGCAGGCTGAGAAGCTCCATGCGAGGCTCAGGAGGCTCATAAGGAACATTCCCCAGTTTGAGCTCCTCAAGATAGAGGAGGCCCTCGCGGAGGGACTGCCGATAGAGAACGAGTTCCACAACCACGTCCTCGGCGTTTTCCGCGAGCTGGTCGAGTTCCTGAGGAAGGTTCTCAAGGACGAGGAGGTTCTCAGAAAGCTCGCCGAGGACCCGTTCATCAGTCTGAAAGAGGAAGGTGGCAGATGGTACATCGAAATCCCCGATGTCAGAACCTACATCCAGGCCACCGGAAGGACGAGCCGCCTGTTTGCCGGTGGAATCACCAAGGGACTGAGCGTCCTCCTTGTGGACAACGAGAAGGTCTTCAACGGTCTCCTCAGGCAGATGCGCTGGCGCTTCACGGAGTTCAAGATGGTGCCCTTCGAGGAGCTCGACCTTGACGAGGTTCTGAAGCAGATAGACGAGGACAGGGAGAAGGTTCGCCTTGTCATGGAGGGCAGGATAAGCGCCAAGGTCAAAGACCTGGTGAAATCAGCCCTCATGATAGTCGAGAGCCCCAACAAGGCCAGGACGATAGCCAACTTCTTCGGCCAGCCGAGCAAGACGAGGATAGGTGACCTGGTCGCCTACGAGGTGAGCATAGGAAACATGATGCTGACCATTCTGGCGAGCGGCGGGCACATGTTCGATCTCGTGACAAACGAGGGCTATCACGGCGTTCTTGTTGATGAGAAAGATGGTATGCTGAAGTTCATACCCGTCTACGACACCATAAAGCGCTGCCGCGACTGCGGTCATCAGTTCGTGGACTGGGAGGAGAAAGGCGTCTGTCCCCGCTGCGGCTCGACCAACGTCCGCGACGCCCTTCAGAACGTCAGGGCGATGCGCGAGCTCGCCCAGGAGGTTGATGAGATACTCATAGCGACGGACCCCGATACGGAGGGTGAGAAGATAGCCTGGGACATCATGAACGTCCTGAGTCCGTACACCCCGAACATCAAGCGCATAGAGTTCCACGAGGTCACGAGACCTGCCATAATGCGCGCTATTGAGGAGGCCAGGGATGTGAACGAGGGCCGTGTCAACGCGCAGATAGTGAGGCGCATAGAGGACAGGTGGATAGGCTTTGAGCTGAGCCAGGAACTCCAGCGTGTCTTTGAAAACCGCAACCTCTCCGCCGGAAGGGTTCAGACGCCGGTTCTCGGCTGGGTGATTGAGCGCTACAAGGAGTTCACCGAGAGCGAGACGTACTTCATGGGGCTGACCCTGGAGAACGACCTGCGCATAACCGTGGAGCTCGGAAAGGACGGCAAGAACGTTGAGCCGCCGGAATACGTCACTGTCGAGGAAGTTCAGCTGGAGGAGAGGGAGATCAACCCCTCGCCGCCGTACACCACGGACGCCATGCTTAAGGACGCCTCAACATTCCTCAAGCTCTCCGCGCCTGAGACGATGCGTTTGGCCCAGGATCTCTTCGAGGCGGGCCTCTGCGTGACTCCTGACACGATAGTCAGCCTCTCCGACGGAAGGCTGCTGAAAATCGAAGACGCCGTTAGGGGAAGGGAAGGAAACCTCCTGGCCGTGAACGGGCTGAAAGCCAAAGGCGCCGAGGCAACGAGGTTCTGGGAGGTAGAATGGGACGGACAGCTCAAGGTCGTGAGGCTCAAGAACGGCCACGAGATAAGGGCAACCCCCGACCACGGGCTCCTCGTACTCCGCGACGGGAAGCTCGGCTGGGTCTCCGCGAAGAACGTTCGGCCCGGGGACTACGTTGCCTTCGCCTACAACACCGGGCACGGTGGCAGTAGGGAGTACACCCTCTTGGGGCTTCTCATCGAGCTGGGGATAACGGACGTGATGGTTGAGCTGGAGGAGGGGTACTTTGATTCCAGGGTTGCCCCGCTGGTCAGGGATAGGGTGAAGACGAGCACGAGGTACAAGTACCTCCGCAACCGCGTCGTCCCGCTTGAGAAACTGCTCGAGTGGAAGGTTGAGGACTTCGAGCCCCACGTGGTCTCTCTCTACCGCCAGAGGGCGGGGAGCAAGAGGATCCCCAACTTCATGCTGGACGAGAACTTCTGGTACGTCTTCGGACTGGTCCTCGGGGACGGGACGCTCAGGGAGAGCAAGGTTCTAATCGCCCAAACACCGCTCAAGCAGGTCAGAAAAATCCTTGAGGAGACTTTCCCGTTCCTCCACGTCTTCGAAACTGCAGGCCAGGTCGGATTCTCGAACTCCATACTGGCCGAGCTCTTCAGACGCCTCGGTGCCCGCTCGGGTGAGCTTCACCCCCTCGTCTTCACCATCCCTGAGAGAATGCTCAACGCAATGATCGCCGGCTATTTCGACACCGATGGAACGTTTTCCCTGCTCCATGACAGAAAAGGGGTCAACTTCAGGGCGGTTCTCACCTCAAAGCGCGGGGATTTGCTGAGGAAGCTCAGCATTTATCTCCACCAGGTGGGGATCCTCAACTACCTAAAGCGGGACGAGAGGACGGGAATCTGGGATCTCATAATAAGCAACCGCAGTCTTGGCGTTTTCCGCGGGAAAATCTACCCGCACCTCAGGATAAGAAAAGCTCAGTTTGAAGGGACCTACTCCGCCTACTGCGGGACGAGGAAGCCCTTGGAGTCAGACCTCATACCGGTTGGAAACCTCGTGAAGGAACTGGCCTTCCCGGAAGGTGCCAAAACGAGACTCCTGAGGGAGGAGGGCATTGACGTCTGGAACTGGATGAAGAAACCCGGGTCAGTTCCGAGGGACAAGCTTGCCAGGGCCCTTGCCTACGCGGAGGAGAGTGAGGTCAAAGACTACCTGCGCTCCCTCGTGGAGGCCAACGTGACGTGGGTGAAGGTTATAGACGTCGATGAGGAGCACTACACCGGAAAGCTCTACGATTTCACGACGACGACGGAGAACTTCATAGCCAACGGCGCCGTTTCCCACAACTGCACGTACCACCGCACAGACTCCACTCACGTCAGCAACACGGGAATCGAGATAGCGAAGGAGTACATCACCCAGGAGATAGGTGAGGAGTACTTCAAGCCGAGGCCCTGGGGGGAAGAGGGAACCCATGAGGCCATAAGGCCGACCAGACCGATAGACACTGGCAGGCTGATGCAGTTAATCCGCGATGGAATCCTTCAGCTTCCGAAGAACCTCACCCGCAACCACTACAGGCTCTACGACATGATATTCAAGAAGTTCATGACGAGCCAGATGAAGGCTGCAAGGATAATCCATGAAAAGGCCATCATCGACGCGGGCATTGGAAAGACCGAGGTAGAGGGCTATGTTGAGGTCGTTGAGGAGGGCTGGACCCGGCTTAGGGGCCCGCCGATGAGGCAGCTGCCAAAGCTTGAGCCTGGAGCTAAGCTTAAGGTCGTCGAGGCCAAGAAGTGGAAGGCGCCCAAGGTTTCCCTCTACACCCAGGGCGACATAATAGCGCTGATGAAGGAGCGCAAGATCGGCCGGCCATCGACGTACGCGAAGATCGTTCAAACGCTCCTCCAGCGCTACTACGCCATTGAGACCCGCGGCAGAAAGAAACTGGTGCCGACGGACCAGGGCATCAAGGTTTATCACTATCTCATTAGTAAATATAAGGATCTCGTCAATGAGGACAAGACGCGGGGACTCGAGGAGCTGATGGACCGCATCGAGGAAGGCCGTGCGGATTATCAGGAGGTCCTAAACACACTTTATAGGGAGCTGCAGGGATATCTGGGGAATGGAAGGCCCCAGTGACTTTTGTTCTGGTTAACGTTTACCACTTTTTAATACTCTGTACTCTAACACTTTTGGTGATACTAATTTTGGGCTGCGCCTGTACGGAGGGTCAGGTTTTCTAGAATTTTGAGATACACGTGGAGACAAAAGGTTCTAGGGTGATTTTGCTCCCAAGTAAAACCAAAAATTTTAAAATCCCAATGTAGTAATGAGTTTGCATGTATACGCAACGGCAGTAACATCCTGGGAAGTCATCCCGGGGTAATCTTCGGGACATAACCGAAGACACTAACAACATTTGGAAAAAACTTATATGTGATGAAATCCAAATACAAAATAGAAAATGTGGTGGTGGTAAGAATGGTTAAGGACAGGATGGTTGAGCTCCTTCAGGAGCACTTTGAGTTGAACCTCTACGAGGCCAGGGCGTACGTGGCATTAGTCGGTTTTGGCGTCCTCACCCCTGCCGAGCTGGCCAGCGTTTCGGAGGTCCCGGCTCCGAGGACCTACGACGTCCTCAGGAGCCTTGAGAAGAAGGGCTTCGCCATCAGCCAGCCTGGCAAGGTGAACAAGTACAGGCCCGTCCACCCGCAGAACATCCTCGAGAAGTTCATCGAGGAGTGGCAGGAGCGCGTCGCCGAGGAGCTTGAGCTCAAGAAGAAGGCAAAGGAGGAGCTCCTCGAGCTCATGAGCCCGCTCATTGAGACCGAGATTCCGAAGTACGGTGTCGAGAAGGTCTGGGTCGTGAGGGGCATAAGGAACGCCACCCTCAAGACCAAGGAGATGTTCGAGGAGGTCAAGGAGCAGATCCTCCTGGCTGACGACGGTTACATAGCCATCAACCTTGAGAGCGACATCATCAAGGCCATTAACAACGGCGCCAAGGCCAGGATAATAGTCACCGAGAACGTCCTCCACAGGCTCGGCACCTCAAAGATAATGGACTACTACAAGGCCGGCAAGCTCGAGCTCAAGGTCATCGACAAGATTGAGCTCCCGATGCTCATCTGCGACGACGAGGTCTTCTTCGCCCTCGAGGACATGGCGGCAAGGTACTTCAACTACGAGACCCAGATATGGATCAAGGACTTCCGCGTCAAGGCCCTCTTCGAGGGCAAGTTCAACGAGTACTGGGAGCAGGCCAAGAAGGCCTGATTCCTCTTTTCCTTGTTCTTCATGTGCCTTTTTACTGCCCTACCTGCGTTAAGAAGAAAGGGGAGCTAACGCCTTCTGAGGATTAACGGAATCACTGCGAGCAAACTTATCAGCCCTGGTCCGCAGATGCCCTTTTTGGTTTCTTTCGTGCTGGTTTGTGTTTTCGTTGTACTGGGAGGCATCTCTGTTGTGCGGGCTGTGCCGTTGGTCTCAGCGGTCGTGCTGGTAGATGTGTTCACGTTAGCTTTCTCGCAGAGTGTCACGTTGACGATTTTAACATCGCCTGGAAACCAGAAACCCTGTATCAGACTGCCGTTTCCAGTTGCGTTCAGGTAAACGAGGGTGACATTTCTCGTAAGGTTGCCCTTTTTGAGAGTGAAGTAAACCGGGACGCTCGAATTCGCAACGATGGCCGGGCCTGGAGACCAGCTGCTCGCGCTTTTGCTGGAAGCTATCCAGAGGTCGCTCACGTTCGCGCGACCCCATTCTCCGGGACCCCAGGATTGCAGTTCAATCCTCCAGCCGTTAATCCCATTGCTAATTTTTCCCCGATGGAGCCAGAACCAACTGCTGACGTTTACCGGCTCAACGCAGAAGTTCCGAGTGTCAAACCTGTGAACCATGTCGACCTGGGAATAATCCGGGAGGTGGTACTCCATCTCCACGTACCAGCTCCCGTTGATGAACGTTGCTCTCCTGTAGATTATCCCCTCCGTGGGAACTCCTACCGCGGGAGTAAAGTTCAGCAGGTAAAGCCTGCCGCCATCGAAGAACAGGAGGTACTCGTGGCCGTAAAAGACCTCGGGCCAGCAGTCGGTCATGCCGCAGCTGACTCCCCACTGAAGGACTTCCAGATGAATTAAGGCATCGGTTCCGTTCGAGAGAACCGAGTATTTTACCTCGTAAAGGGGACTGGGCTCTTTTACGTAGTACGTTGCGGAAACAGGAAAGGTAAGGAAAAGGAGGAGGGTGATGAGGAGGATTACCATTCTATGCATTCTACCACCTCCTTTGAAGTTTTTTCAGTGCCGGGCCCGCCACGCTTAACAGAACGAGCAACCCTGGCCCGCAGATCCCGTTTTCACGTGATGTGGTGGTACCCCTGACTGGGAAGGCTTTAGTATCCACCTGACCTACTATGTCCTCCGTTTCCGACAGGTTATAGTTGCATACCATTTCGTTGAAATCTTGTTGAATTCTTATCTCAACAATCGTTTCGTTCTCAATCCCGAAAAGTATCGGCGCGTCCCGTATGGTGGTTCCCGCTGGAAGTCTTAACACCCGCTTATTAATTAACACAACCCCGTTCTTCGCCCCAAAAGCGGTGAGAGCAAAGAGAGAGGGGTTCATTCCTTCGGGTAGCCGGGCGATTTGTTGATTTCCGTCCAGTGAAAAGGTAAGGTTTCGTCCCTCAACCATCACGGGGCTTCCGTGGACGTTCCAGCGGGGGAGTTTGAAGGGTGAAACGTTCACGAGAGTTCCGTTGCAGGTTTTTAATGAAGTTCCGTTTGGATAGCTGATAAAGGAGCACTTCGAGACGGGCTCAAAACAGGTGCCGTTGAAGCGGTAGATCTCCTCCACCCGGACGTTTCTTGTGAAGGTAATATTCCTGGGCTCACCGTTAATGGTTACGGCGATGTTCTTGTACTGTTCTTTATACGTGGAGATTCTAACGGCGTAGAAGGTCCCGTCCAGGAAACCTGCCGGCATTGTCCAATCAAGGGGAGGGCCTGAACCACCTATCAAGAACGCCCTCCTCCCATCGGTCAGGATTAAGTAGGAATTCGCGGTGTCAACCCTGTTCACCCATTCGCCGGCTATCATCTCACAGGTGTAACTCCAGTGAAGAGCATTTATCAGGAGCCAGCCGTCTATCTGGAAGACCGAGCCAACGGAGTAAACTTCATAGGGGGAGCAATCTACGGAGGCTGCTGTGAGTGTGGGAAAAGCCAAAGGTGAGAGGGACAACACAAAGAAAAGGAGTGCAACTCGTCTATACATATGCCTCACCCAATCTTCTCGAAAAGCCTTTCATTTCGTCAATGACTCTGAGATCTACGCTGAAATAATAAGCAAGGTCTTTATATTTTCTATTGAGTACATCTTTTTGGGCTTTTAAATAATGGAAGGCTATCTCTTTTGCATCACATGTATACTGAATCAAGCACTCATGCGTAAACCTAGGACCACATCTTTCTATCAAGGGTTCTCTAAAATTTTCTTCTATGTGTGTTCGGGAGATATAGTTATAAAGAATGCTTCTGTCGACTTCCATCTCTATTGAAACATTACCCGGCATGTTGTCAATCCATTCAACTTTTTCGATGAGTTTCTGATAGGTATAGGGTACAGTGCCATACTTTTCGTTGAGTGTTGAATTCTGGTAATAGTTAGGCTGAACAAAGATGTAGTCAAAGTATCCTGCTAAACTCTGAATAGCGCAAAAGGAGGGATCATCCAAATACGTAACCCCTCTGTTACCCGTTGCCGGGATCCACATTAGTTCCTCCCCATGTCCGTGAACGTAATCATGAAGGCTCTGGATGAACTCCTCAGAAACGTTCTTGCCGTAGTTGCCGGTTTGAAGACAGCTCTCGTAACTCCAGTAAAAGCCCCTAAGGTCGCTGTTGTCAATGCTCAGAACACCATCAATCCAGCCCCTGTAGTATGAATCTGGGACGCTTGAAAAAGACGCTTGGGCTTGATCCCTCTGCTTACCATCGGGACGGTAAAATGGTATAGTAACGTAAAGCGACGTATCGACGCCCGGAGAGAGAACCCATTCTGCTAACTCTCTCCCGTCTTTGTATCCGTTAGAGTACATAAAACCACTGCAGTGAGAGTTACGCCCTTCACCATCTAGTATCACAATCCCCTCAAAACCCCTCTCCCTGAAGTCACCAGCGGTAGCCTTTCTGTCCCAGACAGTCATCCTCGACACGTAGTCAGAGCCGTCCCATCGAACCCACCATAGTGCGAACTTTGCCACGAGACATCACTATCACGAATACTACTTCGGTTTTATAAAAAGCTATTTGGATTTCTACCTGTCAAAATCACAACATTGTGAGTCAAAAATAAATGGTAAAAACCGATTACTCAAGCTTCAATATGAATTAAGAAATCGGGGGCTCAAACGTACTTGAACTCCTCCTCAAGCTCGTCCTTCTCCTTCAGCTTCCAGTAGAGCTTCCCATCCTTCTGGTAGCTCTCGACCTTGCCCTGTTCGACGAAGCGGAGCAGGTAGCGGCGCACCTCCATAGCGGGGATGCCGGTTTTTCCTGCTATCTCCTCGATGGTCTTGGGGCCATCGCCGAGGGCCTCCAGAACCTTTACATTCTTCATTCTCCTCCCTCCAGTTTCCGGTATCTTTCCAACAGTTCTATTATCTTTTCCATTGCCCTTAAATGTTTCTCCAGTTCGTCTATGTCCTCTGGGAGGGAGTTGGCGAGCTCGTTGAGCTTCTCCATCAGCCTCTCTTCAACGCCCTTCATTTCGGCTTTCTGCTGCTTCTTCCTGTGCTCGCAGACCGGGCAGAAGACTTTCCCGTCCTTCTCGAAGAGCGGTGAACCGCAGTTGGGGCAGTGCCTGTCGAGCATCTTGGCCCCCGAGAGCATGAGGGGCATTATTATATTCCGTATCTCCTCCTCCGTGGGCCCCCTGGCGCTCATTCAATCACCCCGTCAGGAGCTGGAACACCTCGACGAAGGCCTTTTTCCCGAGTCTCGAACGCCTTATCCTATCCGACACCTCTGCTATGTCAAAAGCGGCTATCCTGAAATTCCTTTTCACCTCTTCCAGCACCTCCATGAGCTCCTCAAGGGTCAGCTCACCGTGCTGGAAGCGGGCTATCCTGTACTCGGGCCGGAGAACGTCCATATCAACGGTCAGGTATATCTCCCCGCCGAGGTACCTCTTCGCCTCGTCGAGTATCTCGAGCAGGTCGTTTGTCTGGAGGTTCTTGTATGCCCTCCACTTCCCGCGGACTTTTCTGCTCCTCAGGAGGGCGGGGAATATCTTGACGCGCCGCGTCCACAGCTGCGTTCTCTCGGTGGTTGGTATCATGAGGACCGGGGCGAGGACGACGGCCCGGTTTACGAGGCGCTCCTCAAGGGTGTAGGCCAGCCACGAGCCGTGGTCGAGGTAGTCGTGCATCAGATCCGTGTGGGCATCGACGCTGATGAGTGACTGGGGCCTGAGCTTTTCAACTATTCCGTACGTGGCGAGGTGTTCGCCTATTATGTACGCGCCATCCTGGGGAATCCTCTCCGGCAGAAGTTCGACCCTGCTTGATTCAACTATCATGTAATCCTCTATGAGCTTGTTCCGTTTGAGGAGCTGGAGAACGTAGAGAACGCCGTCGCGGTTGGGTTTTTCGCCGAAGGGAATGAACGTCACCATTTGATTCCACCGACCGGTGTTGGCGCTCGGGCTTTTAAACCTTGGCGATGTGTTTGGACATTTAAATGTTAATTCGCGACGCCAAAGTTTAAAAAGTAGCGTTCTGAGGTTAAATCGAAAACTCTTCGGAGGCGAGGAGATGATACTTCAGGTTGCCCTTGATCTAACTGACATTGAGCAGGCCATTTCTATCGCGGAGAAGGCCGCCCGCGGCGGTGCCCACTGGCTCGAGGTTGGAACCCCGCTCATCAAGAAGGAAGGCATGCGCGCGGTTGAGCTTCTCAAGAGGCGCTTCCCGGACAGGAAGATCGTCGCCGACCTCAAGACCATGGACACCGGCGCCCTTGAGGTCGAGATGGCCGCGCGCCACGGTGCCGATGTCGTTTCTATTCTCGGTGTCACCGATGACAAGACGATAAAGGACGCGGTTGATGTCGCAAGGCGCTATGGAATCCGGGTCATGGTTGACCTCATAGGCGTCAAGGACAAGGTCAAGCGCGCCAAGGAGCTCGAAAAGATGGGCGTTCACTACATCCTCGTTCATACTGGCATAGACGAGCAGGTTCAGGGCAAGAGCCCGCTGGAGGACCTGGAGAAGGTTGTTAAAGCCGTCAGCGTCCCCGTTGCCGTCGCCGGCGGGCTGAACCTCCAGACCATACCGAAGGTCATTGAGCTGGGCGCCACGATAATAATCGTCGGAGGCGCGATAACCAAGGCTGAGAAACCTGAGGAAGTCACCAGAAAGATAATCGACCTCTTCTGGGGAGAGTACATGATGACGATAAGGAAGGCCATGACCGACATAATCGATCACATAGGCAACGTCGCTGAGAAGCTCAAGATAGAGCAGGTTCGCGGCTTCGTTGATGCCATGATTGGAGCGAACAAGATATTCATCTACGGCGCAGGAAGGAGCGGCCTCGTCGGTAAGGCCTTCGCGATGAGGCTCATGCACCTCGACTTCAACGTTTACGTCGTCGGCGAAACGATAACCCCCGCCTTCGAGCCAGGAGACCTGCTCATAGCCATCAGCGGTTCCGGTGAGACCAAGAGCATAGTTGACGCCGCCCAGATAGCCAGGGCCCAGGGTGGAAAGGTCGTTGCAATAACATCCTATGCGAACTCGACCCTTGGAAAGCTCGCGGATGTGGTCGTTGAGGTGCCAGGCAGAACGAAGAGTGACGTTCCGACCGACTACATCGCCCGCCAGATGCTCACCAAGTACAAGTGGATAGCCCCGATGGGAACCCTCTTCGAGGACTCGACCATGATATTCCTCGACGGAGTCATAGCACTCCTCATGGCCACCTTCCAGAAGACGGAGAAGGACATGAAGAAGAAGCACGCAACCCTTGAGTGAAGGTGGACCGAAAAGGATATGAACGGCCTTTCCTATTCCCTTTTTAGGGGTCGTCATGCAGTCCTTTACCCATCTTTTCGTTGGAATAGGCGGCACGGGCGCGCGGATAGTCAACAGCATAACCGCTGATGGGATAGTCAAGGTGACCGTTAACCCCGCCTACTATCTCCTCTCGAACTCCGGGAGGTACGAGGAGCGGCTCCGGAACTTCTTTTCCCGGCTTCCTAAGGATACTTTCCTCTGGCTCGTGTTTGAGGATAAGGACGTGAATCACGAACTGGGGGAGATTATAATAGAGAGCGCACCCCGGGACACGATAAGGCTCGCCTACGTTCTCACCCCCAGAAAAGAGCTTGTAGATGAGAAAAAACCCTCATGGGCACGCGATTTTGAGACCGTTTTTTACGATTCCCTCTGGGACTTCTTCACCGACGAGAGCGTCTCCCTCCAGGATGCGTTCCAGGGGGCCTCCGCCGGCATAGCGGAGATGTTCTCGCGGCTCTATTACTATCTGGAGAGCCAGATGCTGGTGAACATCGACTACGCCGACCTGTTCAACATGATCCGCGGCGGCAACGTCGGAATCCTGCGTCTCCTCCGGGAGGTTGACTTTACCTGGCACTGGGGCATCTGGGAGCGCGGACTGATAGGCATCCTCGTGGGGAACGACTTCCCCCTCCGGGGCGCCCACAGTATACTTCACAGCTTCCAGGAGATACTCTCCGAGAAGGATGTGATCTGGGGGATTATAACCGATGAGAACCTCGACGGCAGGGTTGAGATACTCTCCCTGCTCGTCAAGAAGTGGTAGGTGGTAAAATGAGGGCGGTTCTTTTCGACATCGACGGGACTCTGCTGACCGAGATGCCGCTGATTCAGCTGTTCCTCCCGCAGGTTTATGACAGACTCTCGAGGCGGTTTGGAATCAGCAAGGACGAAGCCAGAGAGCGGTTCCTGGGCGAGATATTCGGGAGGAGGGACACCTACGACTGGCACGACTGGAACTTCTTCTTCAGGCTCTTTGACCTCGACCTCCAATACGAAGAGCTCCTGGAGAGATACCCTCACAAGCTCCACGTCTATCCGGATACGATCCCCGTGCTTGAGTGGCTGCGGGAGAGCGGTTATAAGCTTGGGGCCGTTACCAGCGGGCCCGAGTACCAGCGGCTCAAGCTGAGGCTCACCGGTCTGCTGGACTACTTCGACGCTGTCGTTACCCGGGAGGATGTCAGGGCAATAAAACCCGAGCCCAAAATATTCCTCTACGCCCTGGAGAAGCTGGGCGTCGAGCCCGGGGAGGCGGTCATGGTGGGTGATTCCCTGAGCCAGGACGTTTACGGGGCCAAGAACGTGGGTATGGTGGCGGTCTGGATAAACCGGGATGGCGACGAGGATTACAACATGGCGGACTACGAGATTAGAACGCTTCACGAGCTGAGAAAAGTGCTGGGGGGATTGGAATGAGGGAGGTATTCAACGCTGAGGGAGTTTTTGTCAGGTATCGGGAGAGCAGGGTGAAGCTGGAGAACGGCCACGAACTGACCCACAGGAGTGAGGAGCCGACGGAGCTCTGGTGGAGGCTTAAAGAGGCGGTAAAGGGCAGAAAGGTTAGGATAGTTGTCTACGAACTCGAGGAATGAGACATGATAGCACATCTGATAAACACTGACGTTGGGAACAGGGGGGTTCTGAGGGTATACCTCGACTACCGCCGGGAGAACCCCAATTTTTTACATAATTCTGCAAAACTGTTTTTGGATAATTATGAACGCGTTCTCATCGTCACGGGCTTTCCCATACCGCCGGAGATGCGGGCAGAAACCGACGGCCCGCCGGGAACACTGGCCCTGACGAAGGCAGTTGAGACCCTGGGAGGCACTGCAGAGGTGCTTACTTATCCGGAGGTAAAGACTGCCCTGGAACCCTTCGGCATCAGGTTCACAGACGAACCGGAGATAGGGGACTACTCCCTCGTGATAGCGGTTGAGACCCCAGGCAGGGCCGCAGATGGGAGGTACTACTCAATGAGCGCCATGGAGATCACGAGAGAAGCCTTTGATTGGGCGGTTCTTAGGGCGAAGGACATTGGAGTTCCGACGATTGGGATAGGCGACGGGGGCAACGAGGCGGGCATGGGGAACATACGGGACCTCGTCGTCCGATACGTGCCCCACGGGGAGAGGATAGCGAGCACCGTTGAGACCGATGAGCTGATACTCTCCGCCGTCTCAAACTGGGGGGCCTACGGGCTCGTGGCTCAGGCGTCAATAGAGTTCGGACGGGAGCTCCTCCCCGGATGGGATGAGAAGACGATAGTTAGAATAATCTCAAAGCTCGGCCTTATAGACGGGGTCTCCAAAACCCAGACACCGACGGTTGATGGGATAAGCCTCGACATCCACGATAGAATCGTTGAGCTTTTAAACGCCGTTGTAAACGAGGCCCTAAGGTGATGGGATGAGGCTCGAGGAGTTCATCGGTGATGGAAATTCAATCAGACTCATAGAACGGACCCGCGATTATGCCAGGCACTTCTTTGAACGGGAGGGAACCCACGGCTTCAGCCACGTGGAGCGGGTGCTCAATCTGTGCCTCCACATCGGGAGGGAGGAGGGGGCGGACCTGGAGACCCTGGCCCTCGCGGCCCTCCTCCACGACGTGGCAAGGCCACTTGAGAGCGCTGGAAGGGTTGAAGACCACGCCGCTGAAGGGGCCAGGATAGCGATGCACTACCTCAGAAGCCTCGGGTACCCCGAGGAGAAGGTTGAGGCGGTTGCCCACGCCATAGAGGCCCACCGCTTCTCCAGCGGCCCGGAGCCAAGAACCCTCGAGGCAAAGATACTCAGCGACGCCGACAAGCTCGATGCGATCGGTGCGATAGGGATAGCGAGGGTCTTCATGTACTCCGGCGAGCACGGAAGGAGCATCGAGGATTCCCTGGAGCACTTCGAGGAAAAGATACTGAAGCTGAAGGATTTGATGTACACCGAAACCGCGAGGAGGATGGCCGAGGAGAGGCATCGCTTCACCGAGGAATTCATCGAGCGCATAAGGCGCGAGATAGAGGGCGAAATCTGAACCTCCTTTCGGCTTTTTCTTCCATAATAAGGTTTTTAAAGGACTTCCAGAATTAAGGGTTAGCCCGTTTAAGGTCATTCTTAGGTGAGGAGGTGAGGATATGAAGGCGCCGATCTGTGAGGTGTGTTTGAAGACCGACGACATTCTGTGCCCGGCTGACGAGAAAAAGCTCCAGGACGGGGTTATTTCCGAGCTGGATGTTAAAGTTGCGAGACTCCTTTACAGGCTCATCGGAGACGCTGACATGGAGTTTAAGAAGGCCGTTGAAGCCGGTGACCTCATAGTCATCGTGGTTGGCGAGGGAGACGTCCCGATAACCATCGGCAAGGGCGGCAAGAACATCAAGGCCCTCATGAGGGAGCTTGGAAAGAGGATACGCGTCATTGAAGCCGTGGAGGTCACGGGGACCGACGATGTCAAGAAGCTTGCCACCGACCTCCTCTACCCTGCGGGCGTCTTCGGGGTCAACATCGTTTACAAGCCAGGAGGGGGAACCTACTACAAGGTCCTCGTCATGGGAAGGGACAGGAAGAAGCTCCCCGAAAAGGCCGACGTCCTGGAGAGCATACTCTCCCAGATAACCGGGGCCGAGGTAAAGATAAACTTTATTTGATGTTCTTTTCTGTTCCTCCGTTTGTTTCTCCTGGTATGTAGGGATTAGTGTGAATATTATACTTCCTATAATTTTCTACTTTTGTTTTCAACTTTGAGTTTACGAAATTCTTTTAAGTCTGGATTATTTGTCCATGATTGAAACCTTCCGGAGGTGGTAAGATTGAACCGCCGGATGGTTGGAGCTTTAATTCTCCTGCTCGTGTTGACACTGCCCGGAGCCGCGGCTCTCTCCCTGCCGTGGTCCGGGCTTCCTGTCTTTGGGACAAGTTCGGGAGCGTATCCAATCCACCTCAACGGCGTTGAGCAGAGCGGGAACATTGCGGTCGTTACCTGGAATGTTCCACCGAACTGTTTGACTGGCTACGGAACGGTCCTCATCAGCAAGGATGGGGAGAGAATCACCGAGCGTGTCAGCCTTGGCCGGCTGAAGCCCTGGGGCAAGAAGGTGGCGGTCTTCCTCAACGTCAGGGAGCCGGTTTACGTTAAACTGCGTATTTCCTCTGGAAACGGCATCTTCATGAGTTCATGGGTAAGGCTAACACCGGAATCCACGCCGAGATTCTTCCCAACCGGCTACACGGTAACCTATCCTGCGCAGAAAGGAGAGATAAGGCCTCAATTCTTTCAGGCTATAGGTGCGTTAATAGTCATCGGGCTAACGGTGTGGGATGCTTATGATACTTACAAGACGTGCAGGGATTACGGCACGGATTCAATGGAGTGTAAGGTTCAGGGAACACTCTTCATCGTTGGCGTTGCAGTCCCGGGTGATGAGGAATTAAAACTCGTCTCAAAGCTCGGCAAGAAGTTCGGAGTGACGGATGACATTTACAGGATTCTCAGGAAGGCCAAAATAATAAACCATGCCGACGAAGTGGTTGAAAGGTTCACCCACATCTTCGATGACATCGTCAAGCACGGCGATGATGCCGCGAAGGCCCTCGACGACCTCACCAGGGCTGGAGTTTCAACGGAGGCGGTTGAAGAGGCCGTTAAGCGCGGGGCAACGATAAAAGGAGTGAAGGAAGGAATTGAGAGGTTTGCAGAGAAGTCTTCATCCTTCATAGTCAAGAACAGCGGAAAGGAGTATACAGTCGTCCTTGAGAAGGGAACTGAACCCGAGAGAAGCGGACTGCTTCACGCCTTCCTGAGGCACGTGTGGGGATATGAGATGGACATAATTAAGAGCCGTGCAAAAACCAAGATTACAACCTTCTGGCCGTTGGGCCAGAAAATCGTTGATCCCAAAACTGGAAGGGTTGTCCAGCTTCCAAAAGTCTTCAGGGACGAGGAAGGGCTCAGAGAGTTCCTTGATGAAGTACTGGAGAGGGCACTCCAGAAGGAAGAGTACTACACAGAATTTAGGGGACAGAGCTTTGTGAAGCTAAGGGTTAACCTGAATGAACTCGGCATGCACATAGACGGAATAGATGTGGTAGAGTTCCAGTTCTCATACAACCAAGCTAAGGGTGCCTATCAACTTATTACAGCATATCCCTCAAAAGGCAAGAAGGTTTTAGGGTACGTGTGGGACAGAGAAAAACAATCTGGTAGATGGATACGCATGGGGTGACTTCAATGAGGTGTGGACTTCATGGAAGATTCATTGAGATTGAAATAGATATGGAATCCTTTGAGCCAGACCCATTTCCCGGCCGTTTTCCCATTCTTTTTTTGGTGGCTGGGCATGAAGTAGGGGGATACCACGATGAGGGATGGCTTGGCGACTTATATGCTCTCTTTCAGGATCTACTTCTATGTACAAGAGATCTCCTAAAATGCCCTAAAAGCTGTTTTAACAAAAGGAAAAACGCCGAGAATGACGGTTTTGATTTATTGCCTGGTAGTTATGTCTGCGGGCCAATACTTGACCTTGATTTTAACACGTATTATCTCGAAAGAAAAGGGGAATTGTTGCGTTTTCATTTCATAAATGAAGCTCCCAAGTATATTTCTTCGAAGAACCCCCTTCATGGCACCATTGAACTACCGTTTGAGACCTTTGTCGCCGATATTCTCAAAATAAGCGAGGAGTACCTTGAAAAATGCTTCCCAATAGAAATGGAGACTAAAGCCATGCAATATAACGGATTTACAGAGGAAATTTCTCGGCTTAGGCAATACTTAGAAAACCTCATACAGGAAATTAAAACAGAACTGGATTTTGAGCATTAATTGAAAAATTGAAAAACAACCTTCTGGCCCTTAGGGCAGAGGATTGTCGAGCCTAAAACCGGGAGGGTTGTCCAGCTTCCAAAAGTCTTCAGGGACGAGAAAGAGCTGAGGAAGTTCCTTGATGAGGTGGTGGAGAGGGCACTCCAGACCCCCAAATATGCGGGGAAGTTCAAGGAGGGCAGTGTCACTTTGACCTTTGACTGTAAAGAACTCCACAGAGAAGGTGGGGAAAGGTTAGTTGATGCTCCGAGCCAGTCTCTGGAGGGAGCGCCATGCCATGGTGGGTTGGAACTTTAAAGCCGATGAGTCTCATGGGGGGATACATAAAAATCATCGTAGACCCTAACGAAGATACGTGCTTTCCCTCGCCCTTCCCGACTCTGATGACCATTGGCGGAAGACTCATCATAGGAGGGGTCTGGAAGTCTTCGGGCTGCCTTCCGGCCATGGTGGCGACGAACCTTCACGGCACGTTTCAGGACCTCCTTGACCTCTGCGTTTCCCTCTTTGATCCCGAGTTCCAGGAGCGGGGGGAGATGGTGGACGTGCGCAGAGCCGCCCGGGAACTCGGCTTCGACGTCGGTGAGTACACAAAGCTCTACCAGACGGGACTCTTCGTTGACCAGGGCGTCACCTCGGTCTTTTTCGAGCTCATTGGAGAGACGCTGAGGGTCCACTACTTCAACGAGCTCCTCAAGTTCAGCGACTGCGATGAAGTGCCCAGGATGCATAAAGGGACGGTTGAGGTTCCCTTCAGGGAGTTCGCGGAGGATGTTCTCCTGCTCTCGGAGCGGTTTCTCAGGGAGGTTGCGCCGGTGCTCGAGGAAGTCTGCCCCGAGCCGTACGACCCGGGGTATCTGTGGGAGCTGTACCTCGACCTGAAGGCGAGGTTAAGGGGGTGGATGATTGAGTGGGTGAAGGTCTACTGGGGTGGCAGGGTGACGTCCCTCGCGGCCATGCCCGGGGGGAACATAGTGGCGGCGGGAGTCGCGGAAAAGGAGGCCCTCCTCCGAGATAAACACGGTCCGTACCGGGCGATCCTCGGCGGGGGTTTCGTGGCGAGGCTTGATCGGGGTGGGAATGTCAAATGGTTCTGGTTAATCCACACGGAAAGCAGGCTAGTGATAACGGACGTGAAGGTCTTTAGGGGCTGGGAGATACTTGCCTGCGGGTGGATGGAGGGGAGGGGCCTCACTGAGAGCAGTGGGGTTGTCCTAAAACTTGACGGGGACGGCAACTTTATCTGGGGCAGAAAATTCGATGGGGCCGTGATGGACACCTTTAACGCCCTTGCGGTGACAGAAGACGGTGGGGCGGTCGTTGTCGGCGAAACGAGGAGCTTCGGCGCGGGAGTCAGTGACGCCCTGGTTCTAAGGCTCGACAGGGATGGGAACTTCGTGTGGTGGGGAACTTACGGCGGCAGGCTCTGGGACGGGGCCGAATCCGCTGTAATTGATGGGAGTGGTCGAATTGTTGTGGCCGGTTATACGTACAGCTTTAGTGAAGGTGCCCCAAACGTGTGGTTGCTCTGGCTGGACGATGATGGTGACGTCCTTATGGAAAAAACCTACGGGACGGAAAGCTTGGAAAAGGCCGTTGGGATTGCAGTGATCCGCGGGGGTGACCCGGTAGTGGTCGGAAAAACCTACGACCCCGTGAAATCCCGCTACGATGCGTGGGCTCTCCGCCTGAACCGGGAGGGAGAACCGCGGTGGGGTCTCAGATTTCCTGGCAAAGAGGTTAAAGACATCTCGGTAAGCCCCGATGGTGATTTGGTTCTCGGCATGGGGGACTTTACGCTGGTCGGGCTTAGCCCCGGAGGAAAACCTCAGTGGGAGGGAAGGTTGCGACTGAAACGGTGGAGCGAGCTGGAGGCAGTTCTGGCCAATGGAAACGTGCTTGCGGGGGGCAAACTCTCATGGGAGAAGGTCCTCATCGCATCAATCAGTCCGGAAAGAAAGCCTCCCGGAGCCGTTGGCTGGGTTCCGGGGATGGGAGAAAGCCAATGCACGGTCTTCGGGGCCTACTCGAACGGCAGGGCCTGCTTTAAGGCAGTTCCCAACGGCAGACTCACGGAGATGAAACTAAAATCGTGGGAGTTCGAGCCCGATGTTTTCGGCAGCCTCAGGGAGCTCGTTAGGAGTCGTTCGGGGTGGTGTGTTGGGGATAGTTGTCGTTAAAATACTTCTGTTTCTCGTATCGCCTCCGGATCGAATACCTTTAAAAGCTCGCCCCTACTCCTTCTGGGGATGACCATGTACCGGACGCACTATTCGAGCCAGATTACGGAGGAACTCAACGGCCAGCGCATCAGGGTGGCCGGCTGGGTCTGGGAGGTCAAGGACCTCGGAGGCATAAAATTCCTCTGGATAAGGGACAGGGACGGTATAGTTCAGGTAACCGCCCCCAAGAAGAAGGTTGACCCGGAGCTGTTCAAGCTTATCCCGAAGCTCAACGCGGAGGACGTTGTTGCGGTTGAGGGAACGGTGAACTTCACGCCCAAGGCCAAGCTCGGCTTCGAAATCCTCCCGGAGAAACTTGAAATCCTCAGCAGGGCGGGGAGTCCGCTTCCGCTCGACCCGACCGGAAAGGTAAAGGCCGAGCTGGACACCAGGCTGGACAACCGCTTCATGGACCTCAGAAACCCTGAGGTAATGGCGATCTTCAAAATCAGGTCCAGCGTTTTCAAGGCCGTCAGGGACTTCTACCATGAGAACGGCTTCATCGAGGTTCACACCCCCAAGATTATCGCCACCGCCACGGAGGGCGGAACCGAGCTCTTCCCCATGAAGTACTTCGAGAAGGACGCATTCCTTGCCCAGAGTCCCCAGCTCTACAAGCAGATAATGATGGCGAGCGGCCTCGACAGGGTTTACGAAATCGCCCCAATATTCCGCGCGGAGGAACACAACACGACCCGGCACCTCAACGAGGCGTGGAGCATCGACAGTGAGATGGCCTTCATAGAGAACGAGGAGGAGGTAATGGGGCTCCTCGAGAGGCTCGTCGCCCACACGATCAACTACGTCCGCGAGCACAACGCGCGGGAGCTTGAGGTTCTCAACTTCGAGCTCGAGGAGCCAAAACTGCCGTTCCCGCGTGTTACCTATGACAAGGCCCTTGAGATACTCGCTGACCTCGGCAAAACTATAGAGTGGGGCGAGGACATAGACACCGAGGGCGAGAGACTCCTCGGAAGGTACATGATGGAGAACGAGAACGCCCCGCTCTACTTCATCTACCGCTACCCCAGCGAGGCGAAGCCCTTCTACATAATGAAGTACGACGATAAGCCGGAAGTCTGCAGGGCCTTCGACCTCGAGTACCGCGGTGTTGAGATAACCTCCGGCGGGCAGAGGGAGCACCGCTACGACGTCCTCGTCGAACAGATAAAGGAGAAAGGTCTCAACCCGGAGAGCTTTGAGTTCTACCTCAAGGCATTCCGCTACGGAATGCCACCCCACGGTGGGTTCGGGCTCGGGGCCGAGCGTCTGATAAAGCAGATGCTCGACCTCGGTAACATCCGCGAGGTTATACTGTTCCCCAGGGACAGAAGAAGGCTTATGCCGTAAGGTCTTTATACTTTCCATCCATTTTTTAGTTAGTCCAACAACAGGAGGCACGGAGATGAAAAGGATAGCGGCTTTAATCTTGGTAGGGTTGTTCCTCTTTGCGGGTCTGAATGTAACGTCTGCGGTTGCAGGGGATGTTCTGTATGCCAAAATCTCTTCCGTAGAACTTGGGCTGGGTGACAAAGCCGTTCTCGGACCGTATTCGTTCACGTTCACAGATGTCAGTCCTGACTTCACCACCGCTAGAATCTCGATTTCAGCGGGCAAAGGATCCTCTGATGTGTACATTGAAGAGGGTAAAACCGTGTACTATCCATCCGCTACAAACCCGGTGTTTGCGCTCAGTGTTGTCATCTGGAACATCAAAAACAAGCCCATCGTGTACCTCGACATAATGTCACCGCTCAAGGCAATCGATACCGTGGACCTGAAGGAAGGAGAATACTACAGACTGCCCTCGAACTTTCCGGGGATCAAGGTAAAGCTCATCAGTGCAACGAATGACTACGCCACGTTCAACGTGTACTTCCCTTATTCATCCAACCCGACAACCGTTAAGATATCCAAAGGAAGTGGTAAGGGCGTTGCATACAAACTCAACGACAAGTACAGATATCAGGACTACCTGTACATCAAGGTCACGGACTCCACCTCGGACAGTGCCACCTTCGAGGTTTACCTCCCCAAGGTTGCCGCGGTGGATTTCAATATCGTGAAGTCCGACGAGGGTGGAAGCGGAACGCCGTCCCAGAATGAAACCCTCCTCGTGTACAACGGCCTGATGTACACGGGGGAGAAGCTGCCCGTAAAAGTGGATGACACCAGCTACTACGTAAAGCTCATTTCAGTTGTCTCCACGAAGGCCAGCCTCGAGGTCTACAGGAAGTCAACGAAGATTGGTACCTACTTCATAAACATCGGAGAGGTGAAGGCAATACCCGACACCCCCCTGAAGCTCTCCATTCAGAAGACGGAGCCACAGTATAACCGCTCCACGGTACTTGTGTACGCGCCAGAGGGTGCACAGGTGACGCCGATACTCCGCGCCGCCAACATAGTGGCGGATATCGATGCTGTGCCGAAGGAGATAATGCTGAACAACAACCTAGTCGTCGTTATCTCCGTGGAGAACAGGGGAAAGGGCGACGCCTACGATGTTGCCATAGCCGCCCCACTACCCGACGATTTCGAACTCGTGAGCATGGCCAAGTCGTGGACTTTCAAGACATTCCCTGCCTTCACGAACATGCCCGCCCTCATCTACGTCCTCAAGCCCACGAAGGTCGGTGAGTTCGACATCGGAAAGGCGACCGTCACCTTCTACGACGACAAGAGCCTGGAAACGGGCAAGAAGAGGGTAATATACTCCGCGTCGCTCACCGGCATTAAGGTTTACAACGTCCCCTCCATAGACGTCAGCGCCCAGGCCTACAACGGCACCTGGGGTGACTACGTGACCGCCAAGGTTGGGGACAAGGTCAGCCTCAAGTTTACCCTCCACGCCTCCGACGGCAACCCCGACTACGAGTTCGTCAAGAACGCCACCCTGCTCCTCGACCTCCCATCGAGCGTTGACGGGCAGTCCCTGGTTGATATCGGCACTGTAAGGGCCGGCGAGACCAAGACCCTCCAGCTCGACCTCACGGTGCTCAAGGAGGACCTAACCAACATCAGGGCCACCCTTGTATACCTCGATCCGCTCGGTGGGGAGCACAGGCTTGCCCTCGGCAACCTCGTCACGATCAACAGCGTCCCCCCAAGGATAATAACGGAAGAGGTCAAAGTATGGCCGACCGCCGAGGAGCTTCCCTCCTACGTCAACCAGACCCTCGCCAAGATGGACGATCCCAAGCCGCTGGCGGAGGAGCTTGCGGACATCTCCGCCAAATACGTCCCGCCGGAGAGCAACCCGTGGAAGCCCGCGGCGATAGTGTTCATCCTGCTGACCGTCATACTCGCGGGGGTGGCCTACAGGTACTGGGGCGAGGCGGAGAAGCTCAAGGAGAAGCTTGAGCGGAAGAAACAGAGGCGCCCTGGAGGACTGCCGAAGAAGGAGGGCGAGGAAGAGGGAGAGGGCTCTGAGATAGCTGAGCTCTGAACTTCTTGCCTTTTCTCTCCTTAACTTTATAAATCGGTTCTCGCAGTTTCTTCGGGATGGGACATGTTCAGGTACAAGCAGGTCATAGTCTCCCGGAAGGATCTGAAGCTCAGCAAGGGTAAGTTCGCCGTCCAGGTTGCCCACGGTGCGGTTACCGCTGCGCTGAAGGCTCAGAAGGAGAAACCCGAATGGTTCAAAGCTTGGTTCCATGAGGGGCAGAAAAAGGTCGTCGTGAAGGCTGAAAACGAGAGGGAGCTCTTCGAACTGAAGGCTCATGCAGAGAAGCTGGGAATCCCAACGGCGCTCATCAGGGACGCCGGTCTGACGGAGATACCCCCAGGTACGATAACCGTCCTTGCGATCGGTCCGGCCCCGGAGGAGATTGTGGACAAGGTTACGGGGCATCTAAAGCTGGTGTGAGCGGAAGCCTTTTAATAATTTAACCGTTTTTAGGTTTTGGTGGGAGCGTGAGACTGAAAAAGCTCATTGTTAAGAACTTCAAGAGTCTGAGAGACTGCGAGATTGAACTGGATAAGTTCAACGTCCTTATTGGTGCCAACGCTTCTGGTAAGACCAACCTAGTGGAGGTATTCAAGCTCCTCCGGAAAATCTACGTTGAGAGAGACACCAACCCATTCCTTGACTGGTGGGGCTACAATAATGTCGTTTGGGCCGGAAAAGAGGAGTTACCAATAACCGTGGGGATGCTTTTTGACGTTGATGGCTATGATGTTTATTTTGAAACGACTTTCACAGGGACCGGGGGGAGCTTTAGGCTTATTCATGAAATCTTGGACATTAGCGAGTATGTAACTTTAGAAAAAGAAGGTTCACAATTCGTCATACGATATTCCAATAACTTCTACAGGGCTATCAAAGAAAGTCCCGGACTGTTGGCCGATATAAAACATGAACTTGTTGTAAATGCTCCCCCAAAAAAGTCCATTCTCACCTTACTATCTCCTGAAGAGCCAGCTAGGGCCTTTTTCTCTGAATTTCTTGGAAAATTATTTGGAGTAGTTCCATTGCTTGAAACTGAATCTGGGGACAAAAAAGACCTCTTTGTGGTTTTTCCGAGGATAGAAGAGGACCTTGTTGTCTTTGTGTTTATGCGTGAATTTTTCGAGATGTTTAATTCTCCTTATCTAAGACAGATAAACATTGAAGATGTTAAGACTCCCAAGTTCCCCAAAAAGGAGACAATCCTAAACGCGGACGCTTCAAACCTCATTCCGCTCCTTTATAACATCTGGCTCCGCGAAGGCAGATTGCCAGAGGGAATAGCTGGGCCTCTCTCCATAGCCTTCCCCAACACAAGGGTCTTCTTCCAGCTCACTGAGGATGGAAGGGTCATGATGAAAGTCTTTGAGAACGATCTTGAACTTGCTCCTCCAGGCATCTCTGACGGTTTCTATAAGGTTCTCGCAATACTTACTGCGGCCTATCTCAATCCTCCGCTCCTCATAATCGATGAGATAGAGAACTCTCTCCATCCAGAGACGCTTGAGCTGATAATAGACACGCTCAGGGAAAGCGAAAGTCAAGTCATTATTACAACGCACTCCCCGATCGTAGTTGATATTGTCGAGCCTTCTGACCTTGTGCTCGTTGATAAAGAGAACGGTGAGACGGTCTTCAGGAGAATAAAAGATCCGGAGCGAATAAAGAAGTTCCTCAACGAGAAGGGCCTCACATTGAGCGAGGGCTGGCTTTATGGTTCACTCTTTGAGAACAAAGAGCAGTGATGGGCATGGCAAAGGAGATAGTCATCATTACCGAGGATGCCTACGGGGGAGAGTTCTTCAAGCGTCTCTTGGGCAGATTGAAGCGGGGGGGACTTGCCAGCGTCAAACTCAAGAGGCTCTCTGGAAGGAAGAATCCGATCCATGCTCCCTACCTTTGCAATCATAAGTTAACCAAGATCATCAGGGCTGCTGAGATTGCTTTCCCTGACTTCATACTTATTGTTTACGATGGCGATGGTCCAGCAAATTATGGGTCACGCAAACGGGACATTGAGAAACACATACCTAAAAATATTGGGGTTCCTGTTAAGACTCTCCTCTTTGAGTACGAGATTGAGGAATGGGTATGCAAAAGCCTCGGCTACAGTTGGAGCACCAAACCTTCCGATGAACTGAAAAAGAGAGAGCGTTACACCAAATCCAAGCTTCCAAAGTATGCTGATAAGCTCGACTTTGAGAAGCTCAAACAGAACTGCAAGTCGTTTCGCGAATTTTTGAAGCTTCTGGGTGATTGAGATGGATCATCGCGAGTTTTTTTCCCAGTTCAGGTATCTGAGCAAAAAACCCGGCATTGGGGGCAGGATAAAGGTTCAACCGGAGGATTTCGTGGTCATCGAGGACCCCCTCCCGTCAATCTTTGAGGGGAGGAAGCATGCCATCTTTCTCCTCAGGAAGCACAACTGGGACACGATGAGCGCGGTGAAGGAGATAGCGAAGCGCGCCGGGATTAGCTACAGGGATGTGAGCTTTGCGGGAACGAAGGACAGGCACGCGGTGACGTATCAGTACATAAGCGTGCCGGCCGGAGAGAGGGAGGCCGTTGAGAACGTTCGGATACGGGACATAGAGCTCCGCTTCGTTTCCTACGGCAGGTTTATCAAACTTGGTCACCTCCTTGGGAACCGGTTCCGGATAATAGTTAGAGACGTCGATGAAAAGGCGTTTGAGCGGAGCCGGGAGATAATCCGCGAGCTCCGTGGTATGGGAGGTTTCCCGAACTACTTTGGCTACCAGCGCTTTGGTGAGAGGAGGGTTACCAACCATCTCGTGGGGGGGCTTCTCCTCCGTGGAGACTTCGCGGGTGCCGCGAGGCTTTTCCTGGGTGCCCACGGGGGAGGCATGGAGGGCGACGAAGCCAGGAGACATTTCTGGGAGACGGGCGACGTTGAGAGGGCCCTTGAAGAGTTTCCAAACTTCCTGAGGTACGAACGAACGCTTCTGTACCGCTACAAGGAAACGGGGAGCTGGAGAAGGGCTTTCCTCTCGCTGCCCCTTCCGATAATGCGCATCTTCATCCACGCCTATCAGAGTTACCTCTTCAACCTCTACATTTCCCGGAGGATCGAGAGGGGCATTCCTCTGAACGAGGCCCTCGTCGGCGATATCGTCGTTCAGGTTAAGGGCGGCATCCCCTACCGCGATAGAACGTATCGCGTCACCGAGACAAACCTCGATTTTGTGAACGAAAAGATACGGCGCGGCGAGGCCATGGTCTCCGGCCCGCTCTTCGGCTTTGCGATGAGGAGGGCCAGTGGGCTCCCAGGCAGGCTCGAGGAGGAGATTCTTGAGGACGAGGGCATAACGCTTGAGACCTTCAGAAGGCTCCCGAAGCCGATGGCCGAACCGGGCGGCAGGAGGGAGCTTCTGATACGGCCTCTGGGCCTCACCTACGGTCACATCCCCGGAACAGGCATGTGCTTCCGCTTCTTCCTGCCGAAGGGGGTTTACGCAACCAGCGTTCTCAGGGAGATAATGAAGGACCACTGATGTCCAGCAACCCTTTTATCGGGTTTTCTCAACTTCTTTCGGTGGTGTGAGTGAGGGTGAGGGCAATATCGCTTGACATAGACGGCACCATAACCTATCCCGACAGGCGGCTCAGTGAGAACGCTTTGAGGGCAATACGGCTCGCCGAGAGTCTGGGTGTCCCGGTCATGCTCGTCACCGGCAACTCGGTACCGTTCGCGGAGGCCATGGCCATAATGATAGGCACCAGCGGACCGGTTGTCGCGGAGGACGGGGGCGCGCTGTCCATAAAGGACGGACGGCTGAGGAAGAGAGTTTACCTGACGAAAATGGACGAGGAGTGGATTCTCTGGAGCGAGATAAAGAGGCGCTACCCTGAGGCCGTCATGAGCTTCTCGATGCCGGAGAGAAAGGCCGGGCTTGTGATTATGAGAACGATTCCAGTCGAGGCGGTCAGGGAGATTATAGGGGAGCTCGGGCTGAACCTCATCGCGGTGGATTCCGGCTTCGCGATACACGTTAAGAAGCCCTGGATCAACAAGGGTACGGGGATTGAAAAGGCCTGTGAGATACTCGGGATAAGTCCCAGGGAAGTTGCCCACGTCGGGGATGGAGAAAACGACCTGGACGCCTTCCGCGCCGTCGGCTACCGCGTTGCCGTCGGCCAGGCTCCAGAGAGCCTGAAAAAAGCTGCGGACTACGTGACGAAAAGGACCTACGGTGAGGGGGGTGCGGAGGGCATAGTTCACATCCTTAAAGAATTCGGCTACATGGGTGAGGGCGATGATGATCCGTTTGGCGACCCTTGACGACGTTGCCGGAATAGTGAAGCTCCATACCGCCGGAGAAGAACTGGCGGGCAATCTCTACCGGCGCTACTCTATGGGAGGGCCCTGGATGAGTGCCGAGACGCTCGCGATTCACATCAACAACCTCCTGCTGGACAACCAGCTGGTTGCCGTAGCGGAGTTGAACGGAGAAATCGTAGGCGAGATAGAGGTTCTCCTCTCTGAAGAGCCGATTAAAGGGAAGCTTATGCCAATCGCCCACATTGACGTCATCGAGGTTCATCCGGGTTACAGGGGCAGGGGTATTGGAAGGGCGCTCATCGAGTTCGTCGAGGAGATTGCCGGGGAAAGAGGGGCCCGGCTTCTCACAGTTCAGCCGGATGACGCTGCCAGGGGCTTCTACGGGGGGCTCGGCTTCAGCGTTGCGCTGTTCTCAGGAACGATCGTGCGGGTCCCCACGGGAGGGGCCGGGAGAACGGAAATCACGGAATTCGGTTGGGAAGACGTTAAAAACCTCGAACTGGTTGCAGGTCGCTTTCAGAGCTCGTACAGCATGTTCTTTTCAGCGTTCAAAGACAATATCGCCGGAATTCACCACACGGTCGAGAGCGGACGGAGCGGGGCCTCGTACTACGCTCTCCGAAACCTCCCGGGCAGAGGCGGCCTGGCACTGCTCCTGTGGGGTAGACTTGAGGATGTGAAGCCTGTCCTGGAGAGGGCCAAGGTTCTTGGCTGCGAGAGGGTTTTAACGGTTCTTCCCAACGGGGTCGAGAGCTTTGGGGTCCAAAAAGTTAGGGAGGTAGAGATAATCGGAAAATCCCTCACCTGAGAAACTCTCGCACCAGTGCGACCTCCATCGCCGTTCCGAGGTGGAGCACGTCCTCGTCAACGTCGAACCTCGGGTGGTGGTGTGGATAGATTATCCCCTTTTCCTCATTGTAGATTCCAAGCGTCAGGAATGTTCCAGGGACTTTCTGGAGGTAGAAGGCGAAGTCCTCGGCACCCATGGTTGGCTCGACGTCTCCGTGCTTCAGGCCGTACTTTTCGGCCACCTTCCTGGCGAATTCTGTCATGCTCCCATCGTTAACCGTCGGTGGAACGAGCTCCTCGATTGACAGCTCATAGGAAGCCCCGTGTGCCTTTGTGACGCCTTCGAGTATCTCCCCCATGCGTCTCTGAATAAGCTCGCCTATCTCGTGCTTGAAGAACCTTATCGTACCCTTCATCTCGACCTCCTCTGGAATCACGTTGAAGGCCGTTCCCCCCTGTACGGCAGTGACACTTACAACTCCAGTCTCAATCGGGGAGATGTTTCTGCTGGCTATGGTCTGGAGTGCGAGTATTGCCTCCGCCGCTATCGGGATGGGGTCAACGGTCTGGTGCGGCGATGCCCCGTGGCCGCCCTTCCCGATTATCCGTGCCTTGAATATGCCCGCACCGGCCATGAACGGACCTTCCTTTATGCCGATGACCCCACTGGGGAGGTCGTGCCAGACGTGGAGGCCGAACACAGCATCCACGCCATCCAGGGCTCCACCTTCGATCATCTTCACCGCTCCGTTGCCGCCCTCCTCTGCCGGCTGGAATATCAGCCTCACCCTGCCGTTGAACTCATCGATGTGCTTCGGGATTATCTTTGCAGTTCCGAGGAGCATGGCAGTGTGTGCGTCGTGTCCGCAGGCGTGCATTTTTCCGGGAACGCGGGACTTGTAGGGGACATCGTTCTCCTCCTCAACGGGCAGGGCGTCCATGTCCGCTCTGAGGGCTATCGTCTTCTCCCCCTCTCCGATGTCTGCTATTATCCCGGTTCCGACGCGCTTTATTCTGTACCCCCATTCGCGGAGGTGCTCCTCCACAATCCTTGAAGTTCTCTCCTCCTCGTACTTAAGCTCTGGGTGCATGTGGAAGTCCCTTCTCCAGGCTATTATCTCTTTCTCAATCCTCTTTGCCTCTGAAACCGGGTCGAAGCCCATAGTCCTCACCGTGGAACATTCTGTGGAGGAGGATATTAGCTTTTCGATGCCCATCTGAAAGAGGACACCGACCGTAAAATTTATAAACCCACCCAGATAGGTGATTACGGCGTCGATGGAAGTGGGCCGGTAGCTCAGCCTGGTATGAGCGCCGCCTTGGCAAGGCGGAGGCCCCGGGTTCAAATCCCGGCCGGTCCACCATTCCTTGGGTTGGGCCCGTGGTCTAGACTGGTTATGACGTCACCCTGACACGGTGAAGGTCCGGGGTTCGAATCCCCGCGGGCCCACCATAAGAAACTTCTGCCAAGCAAAAGTTTCATCAAAGTTCGTAGCTCCTTCTTGAAGTGCAAGTTCTTGGGAGGTTTTCTACTTAAAATCAAGTGTTTTGAGTGAGAGCTCCTTTAGGAACTCATTGTAAAGGGGTTTAACCCTAAAAAGACGCCCAAAGGGCGTCAGAGGAAAAGTAAACCCCTTTGATAAGCTTGGCATTTTGTTCATTGTTCTCTATTAAAAACAGATTCTCAAGAGAAAGAAAACCGAAACTTTTCCAAACGCGACAATGCAAAGAGCTACAAACTTTTGGTCAAGCTTTTTCCAAACGCTTGTTTGCCTGCACGACGTCGGGCTTTGCTCGGGTGTAGACTGAGACGATAAGGTTTATAAGACAACGCCCCAACCAACCGTGAGGCGAGACCGGTGGGGCGGGAGATAACCGAGGAAAAGCTCCAGAAGTACTTTAGAATCACCGAAGAGGCTTTAAAGACCCTTGAAATAGCCGTCCACGAGAAGAGCCTTCTTAGGGGCGTTGCGGAGGATTTTCTGACGATGGCGAGGAGCTATTTCAACGACGCCAGGTACTACTACGAGAGGGGCGACTACGTGACGGCTTTCGCGGCACTCAACTACGCGCATGGTTTTATCGACGCCGGCGTGAGGCTTGGCGTTTTCAGGGGAGAGGATGACAGACTTTTTGCCTTCGGCTGAGGTGAGAGCCATGGGAGACTACGTCGTCGTTTTGGAGGCACCCATAATCGTGAGGGACGTCGAGACCAGTGAGGACGCGATAAACGTTGCGGTTTCCAAGGTCGCCAAGGCGCTCAACAAGGAGAAGCTCGATTTTGTGAGGGTTGAAATAGGCTACTCCCAGTGCCCCGTCTGCGGGGCCCACTTTGAGAGCGCCTTCGTCATTGGCTCGGTTGGTCTCGTGGGGATGTACCTCACGATTAAGGTGTACAACGCCCAGACCATCGAGCACGCCGAGAGGATAGCCAAGGCCGTCATCGGCAAGGCCCTCAAGAAGGTTCCCCTCAAGGTCTATGAGATACGGGAGCTGACCGAGGAGGATGAGGGGGACGGCGTGGAGCTTGGGGAGTGATCAAGTTTCCCCCTCAATTTCCTCTTCTGAAGCCGTCTCCGCGTACACCCACAGTGCGCCCAGGCTGTTTATCACGTACCGCACCGCTCCGAGGGAGAGCAGGATGAGCAGCCGAGCGCGAAGGGAATGGCGTAGGTTACGAGCAGGGTCGCGATGAGCAGACCCACGAACTTCTTACTTCTGAGCGTCTTATCGAATTCTATGCTGGGAGTCTCCATGTTACATCAACGAGTGGTGTGTAGGTGAATCTATTTAAGCCTTTTCCCTCCCGCCTCGACAAAGCTTTTAAGCACTCACCAATCAACCAACGACATAACCCCTGGAGGTTTTGCCATGGCAAAGTTCATATTCGTCACGGGTGGTGTTGTTAGCGGTCTTGGGAAGGGTATAACCAGCGCCTCACTGGGAATGCTGATGAAGGCCAGGGGCCTCAGGACGACGAACATCAAAATCGACCCCTACCTCAACTACGACGCGGGAACGATGAATCCCTACCAGCACGGTGAGGTTTTCGTCCTCGACGACGGCGGCGAGGTTGACCTCGACCTCGGCAACTACGAGCGCTTCCTCGACACGAGCCTCAGCTTTGACCACAACATAACCACAGGCAAGGTTTACTCCGCCGTCATTGAGAAGGAGCGGAAAGGAGAATACCTCGGTGCGACGGTTCAGGTCATACCCCATATCACCAACGAGATAAAGGGCCGCATCAGGCGGCTCGCCAGGGACTACGACGTTGTCGTGGTGGAGATAGGTGGGACCGTCGGCGACATCGAGAGCATGCCCTTCCTCGAGGCGGCGAGGCAGATGCAGATCGAGGAGGGCAGGGAGAACGTTGCCTTCGTCCACGTCACCTACGTGCCGAAGCTCCGCGTTGTCGGCGAGCAGAAGACGAAGCCGACCCAGCACAGCGTCAAGGAGCTTAGGAGCCTCGGAATCCAGCCCGATGCGATAGTGGCCCGCTCGGAGGACCCGCTCGAAGAAAGCGCGAGAATGAAGATAAGCCTCTTCACCAACGTCCCCGACGAGGCTGTGATCAGCGCCTACGATGTTGAGGACACCTACGAGGTACCGCTGATGCTCGAAAAGGAGGGGCTGGCCAGGTACATCACCAAGCGGCTCGGTCTGCCCGAGAGGGAGCCAGACCTCGATGCCTGGAGGGCTATGGTTGAGACATACAAGTCCCTTACCGACACGGTTGAGATAGCCGTCGTCGGCAAGTACGTCAAGCTCTCGGACTCCTACCTGAGCATCAAGGAGGCCCTGAAGCACTCCAGCGTTGCCAACGGCGTCAAGGTCAGGATACGCTGGATAGAAGCCGAGGAGCTTGAAAAGCACGGAGTCAAGCTTCTGGATGGGGTCGATGGGATAATCGTCCCGGGCGGCTTCGGTGCCCGTGGAACCGAGGGCAAAATGATGGCGGCGCGCTACGCGAGGGAGAACGACATTCCGTTCCTCGGGATTTGCTTTGGCTTCCAGCTCACCGTCGTTGAGTTCGCCAGGAACGTCCTCGGCCTGAAAGGCGCCCACTCAACCGAGATAGACCCGCAGACACCTCATCCCGTTGTTGACCTCATGCCGGAGCAGAGGGACCTCGACAGGCTCGGAGGTACGATGAGGCTCGGAGCTTACCCCGTCCACATAAAACCCAACACCATGGCCAGGGCCCTTTACGGGAAGGAGATAGTTTACGAGCGCCACAGGCACCGCTGGGAGGTCAATCCGGAATACATAGATGAGTTTGAGAAGGCGGGAATGGTATTCAGCGGAGTGGCAGGGGACGACGGCAGGAGGATGGAGATACTCGAGCTCCCGGACAGAAGGTACTTCATAGCCACACAGTTCCACCCCGAGTTCAAGTCACGGCCGATGAACCCTGCACCCGTGTTCCGCGGGCTCGTTAAGGCCGCAAAAGAGAGGAAATACGGGGGTTAGATCTCAATTCCAAGCTCCATGAGCTCTTCGTCAACTTTTTTCAGTTCTTCCATCTTCTGGATTTCCCTGTAAAACGCGACGCCTCCAACGTACAGGAACTCCATGAGGAGGGCGTTGAAGGGAGCCTGGAGGAACTGGGATGCGTAGCTGGCAATCCCCGCCGGGAGGATCACCTCCACGACGAAGCCCAGTGATCCCGCGATCATTGTCATCGCTATCACGCCCACCCAGAGGAGCACGCCGAACGCGAGGCTGGAGGGGGCGTTTCCGAAGATCATTCCAAATGCCTCAAAGGCCGCGCTTATCCTTCCCTTATCCGCGTAGAGGGGTATTGCTATGGCCGTAAGGCTGGTTGTGATGGCCAGAATCGCCAGGAGGAGCAGAATCCCTATCAGTACCAGCACTGCACCCCACGGGAGGAAAAGCGTCCCCAGAGCCGCGGGTATCAGTGCGACCGCGGCGAGTGCGATGGCCACCACGGTGAATATGAGCTCTATGATAACGACGCCAGGCAGGTGCTTGAGGCCGTCGATTAGGAGTTCGCCCAGGGAATAATCCTTCCCGGTCTCGTGGAGGAGAACCCCCTTTGTGATCGCGTACTGCACTACCGAGCCGAGGATAATGCTGACCGCGGTGAGTGCCGCCAGGGCTTTGCCTAGCTGGGTGAGGTAGTCCAGGAACTCTTCCTCCACGTCCCCACCGTACTGCTCTATCATCACATCCCCGCTGGTGGTCTGGTTCGGTGTTATCTCAAAGGACGGTTCACTGGGGAGCAGGTAAGCCGCTACAGGTGCGAGAAGGAGTGCGAAGATCAACGCAGGGATGTAGAGCCTCTTAGCTTCCATCATGAGCGAGAAGGTTCTTACAAATGCATCTATCGCGCCCATTCCACCACCCGCTGGAGTAATGGGGGAGGGGCCTTTTAAATTTTTTGAGCCCCGAGCCAGAAAAGCTTATAAACGAACCTCCGAAAGTGGCGATAGGTTGTAAACGGGAATATCAATCTCATGAGGTGAGAAGAATGGCTATCTGGCAGGGAAGATCACTCAAGAAGCCCTCGGGCGGAAGGATTGTCCTCGCTAGGAAGAAGAGAAAGAGGGAGCTCGGAAGGGAGCCCGCTTTCACCAAGGTCGGCGAGGACAGGGAAAAGAAGAAGATAATCAGGACCTACGGCGGAAACAGGAAGGTCAGGCTCATCGAGGCCCTCTACGCCAACGTCTTCGACGGCGGAAAGGGCAAGAAGGTCAAGATCCTCAACGTCGTCGAGAACCCGGCCAACAGGCAGTACGTCAGGAGGAACATAATCACCAGGGGCGCCATCGTCGAGACCGAGGCCGGCAGGGCCATAGTTACCAGCAGGCCCGGCCAGGACGGCGTCGTCAACGCCGTTCTCATCAAGGGAGAGAGCGCCTGAATTCTTTTCTCCTTTTAAGTGCTGTCGTTAAGTACCGTTAACCCTGAAAACTTTACGCTACCGTTAACTTTTCTGGATTTACAGTTGTTAACGATATAAAAGAAGCGCGGGTCAGAGCTCCAGCTCTTCCCTGTACTTCCTCAGCTCCTTTTCCATTATCCTCCTCGCCTGCTCCTCGACCATCGGCTTGACGAGCTCTATGACGCGCTTTTTGAGTTCTTCCAGGCCTTCACCGTTGAGCGCCGAGATTCTGAGGGGTTCGAGGCCCTTGGCCCTGACGAACTCCTCTACCTTCCTTATCTTCTCCTCGTTCGCTATGTCCACCTTGTTGAGGACGACGATGAAGGGGAACTCACCGAACTCGCTGTAAATCTCCTCGAACAGGTGGGTCTGCTCTTCAATAGGATAACCGCAGTACTCGCTGGGGTCGAAGATGTAGACGATGGCCTTTCCGAGGTGTTTGAGTGCCAGGATGGCCTGCCTCTCCACCTCGTTTCTCTCGCTCAGAGGCCTGTCGAGCAGCCCGGGCGTGTCTATGACCTGGTATTTAAGGTAGTGCTCCTCGAACTGACCGACGTTTATGCCCCTCGTCGTGAATGGGTAGCTGGCCACCTCCGGTCTGGCGTTCGTCAGCACCCTGAGGAGCGTGCTCTTGCCGACGTTGGGATGACCTGCTATCACGACCGTCGGAAGGTTGAGATCAACGACCGGGAGGTCTTTGAGGACGTTTCTGGCCTGGTTGAGGTACTCAAGGTCGTCGGCGATGTCCCTGATGACGTCGGCGACGCGGCCGTAGAACTGCCTGCGGAGCCTTGACATCTCATCCGGGTCGCGCGAGTATCGTATCTTCTCGGCGTAGCGCTGCTCAAGGTTCCGTATCGTCTTTATTGCCCAGTTGACGTGGGCCAGGGAGCGGTGGAACTGGTCGCGGTCAACGAGCGTATCAACCAGCTCCCGGTAGAACGGAGGAAGTTCCGAGACTCCAGGCGTCCTGTCCAGCAGTTTCTTCAGGTTGTCGCGGATGACGTTGGAGATCGTCCTGATTCTCAGCTCTTCTCTCTGCCTGGCCTTGGCCCTGGGGCCGCCCTTGGGAGTGAGGGCCGAGGCCGCCTTCTCCGCTCTCCTGAAGGCCTTATCGATAATCTCGTCAGCGGTAAGCACCGTCGGCATCTTTTCAAAGGGGTTCTTCATCTCTCTCACCTCTCATTTTCTCTTTTCTCTCGCGGTGCTTAGCTTTTCGGCCGGGTATTTAAAGGTTCGCTAAAGCTCGATGACCCTGCCGACGTGGAGGGGTTCAATCCTCCCGCCCAGCCCCGCCTTCAGGAACGCGTACTCGTCCAGCCCCGTGCAGTGGCCGGCGTAGAGCCTTTCGGCGTCGATTCTCTCAACGACTTCATTGAGAAGCTCTTTTTTGGCGTCCCTCAGGTGAAGTCCCCCTATCAACGCCCTGACCGGCTTTCCAAGAACGTCCTCCGCGTGCCACGCTATGTTCAGAACTCCAGAGTGGCCGCAACCGGTGACGACGGCGACCCCGTCTTCCAGGTCAATGATCAGGGCGATATCGTCGGGGATCGGGTCTCTGATGAGGCGGCCGTTCTCCTCAACGTATCCAACGGCCCTGTCCCATGTGCGCCGCGGTATTTCCCCGGAACTCCAGAGTCCCGGCGCAAACTCGAAGGGCTCTTCTTTCAGGATGAACCCGGCCCCGAGCCCCTCAAGCTCCCCCCTGTCAAAGGGGATTCCTATATCCCTCCTGCGGGGTTTAAGTGCCACCCTGCGCCGGAAGATTCCTGGGTGGGCGATGACCGGCACTGGCTCCTCCCGCGCATTTAAAAACGCCTTCAGGCCGCCCGTGTGGTCGTAGTGCCCGTGGGTTATAAAGACGAAGTCTATTTCCCCCGGATCAATTTCAAGTTCTCTCATGTTGCTGAGAAGCACCTCCCCGTCGGTTCCTGTGTCGATGAGCACCCTTCTGCCCCTGTGCTCCACAAGGGCGGAGAATCCGTGCCCGCCCAGGAGGCCCTTTACGAACCCCGCATGGTTCTCGTAGATCACGGTCAGCCTCATCCGAATCCCTCGAAAAGTTTATGTTTTGGGCCGTTTAAATTCTTCTGTGGTTGCCATGATATCGCCTGTGGACTACGTTGCACCGCTGATTTCAGGAATTATAATCGCACTTGGCTCCTGGCTCCCGGTCGGTCCGGAGGGCCACTCCCTCACTACTATTCTGGAGGCTGTTGCACCCTCGTACGGTGATTACCTTGTCCCTGCATATCTGGGCGTGACCTTTGCCATCCTCTTCTATTTCAGGGAGCTGATAGCGCTCGGCTCCCACAATGCGATTAAAAGGCGTCTTGATCCGGACATGATGTACTTCATCTACGCCTCCGTGTTCACCCTGCTGGTGGGGTACCCCGTCCTGAAGACGGTTTCCGACGCAGTGGATCCCGGTACCTCCGACCTGATAAACGCGATCGCAGGTCTGGGCATGATTTTGATTGGCCTGCTGGCCGGTACGCGCGGTCGGGCACCCCTTGAGGGGATCGAAAGCAGCATCCGGGAGAAAAAGGACGAGGCCACCCTGGTGGATGCGGTGATCTCCGGGCTGGCCCAGGGCATCGCCCTAATCGGAGGACTCTCAAGGAGTGGCTTCGTTCTCCTCGGCCTTGTGAGCACCGGTATGGACGTAAAGCGGGCCCTTGAGCTGAGCTTCCTTGTGGCACCCGTGTACCTAGTCCTGAAGCTCGCCTTCATGGGGGGGTGGGACCCCGAGCTTCCAGTCGCGCTGCTCTTCACCGCGTTCCTGTCTGCTTTCGTGGTGAGCTTTGTGACGATGAAGCTCCTCCTCAGACTTGCCGGCGCGGTGGGCAGGCGGGCGTTCCTCGTGTCCTTCGGTTTAATCGCAATCGCGGTTTACCTGATGGGGGTGGTCATGTGAAGGCGGTTGTTCTTGCCGCGGGAAAGGGTGAAAGGCTCCGGCCGCTGACGGATGATAGGCCGAAGGTCATACTCAAGGTGGCCAACAGACCTATAATTGGGTACGTTCTTGAGAACCTCGACCCTTTCGTGGATGAGTTCATCATTGTTGTTCGCTACGAGAAGGAGAAGCTGATTAAGGCCCTGGGCGATGAGTTCAACGGCAAACCGATAACCTACGTTGAGCAGCTGCCCGGTGAGGGGACTGCCAGGGCAATAGAGTCCGCCAGAAAGCACATCGGGGAAGAGGAGTTCATAGCGGTCAACGGCGACATTTATTTTGAAATCGAGGGTGTAAAGGACCTGATAGCTGCATTCAGAAGGGAAAAGGCCGACGCGGCCCTTCTGGTCAAGGAATTCGACGACCTCAGCCACTTTGGCAAGATCGAGGTTGAGGGGAGCCTCGTTTCCGGGGTGAAGGAGAAACCCGGGAAGGTTTCAGGCTACGCCAACCTCGGCGTTTACATATTCAAGCCCGAGGTCTTTGAGTTCATCGGGAAGACCCCCGTGAGCAAGCGCGGCGAGTACGAGATAACGGACACCCTCAACCTCATGATAGGGGCGGGCAGAAGGGTGGCATACGCGGTTTACTCCGGCTACTGGAACGACATAGGCAGGCCCTGGAACCTCCTTGAGCTCAACGAATACCTCCTGAAGAACAGGCTGAGGCACGAAATACGGGGTATAGTCGAGGCGGGGGCCACTATAGTGCCCCCCGTTGAGATTGGCGAGGGCACCGTCGTTCGGAGCGGGGCGTACATCGTGGGCCCGGTTAAGATAGGAAGGAACTCCAGAATTGGCCCCAACTGCTTTATACGCCCCGCTACCAGCATAGGGGACGGCTGCCACGTGGGCAACGCGGTGGAGGTCAAGAACTCCATAATAATGGACGGTAGCAATGCACCCCACCTCAACTACGTCGGCGACTCAATAATCGGGGAGAACACCAACCTGGGCGCGGGGACGATAACGGCGAACCTCAGACACGACAGGGGCAACGTGAGGGTTGAGGTTAAGGGCAAGCTCGAGGACAGCGGCAGGCACAAACTCGGTGCGATAATCGGTCACAACGTCAAGGTGGGCATAAACGTCAGCATCTACCCCGGCAGAAAGATAGGGAGTAACTCTTTTATCGGGCCGGGGGTTATAGTTGATAGAAATGTGCCACAGGGGCACATTGTCACCGTGAAGCAGGAGAAAACGGTGATGACGAGATGAACGGTGAGTCTTTCGTTCCCTACCTCAACTTTATTTCGAGGTGGGTTCTTTTCGTGGCCGTTTTTTATAAGGCATACAGGACCCGGGAAAAAGGATGGGCCCTCTTAACGACAGCGTTTTTCATAGATGCCCTCGACGTTGAGAGTTACATCCTCGAGCCTTTGGGGATTATACTGCACCCGGATGCCTACGCAATCGCCTCCAAGATTCCGAACTTTCTTATTGCGTTCCTGTTGATGTGGGGAGCGGTTCATTTGAAATACGGGGAAAGCCGGCTTAAGCACGTGGTTTACATCTCCCTGTTCTCGGTGATCTCCTACATATGGCTCCTCCTGCTGGCCACGGATGTTCTCAACAATCCAACAACGCGGGCCATCCTACCGTCGCTTGCCTTCGGTGGGGGGCTTATCTACGTTGGCAACGTCCTGAGAAAATACGTTGTATCCCACCACTGGGTCGAGATGATGTTTCCGTGGGGATTGATACTTCTCGGGGCACTCAACTTGACCTACCCTGTGACCAGGTTCATCGAGTGGTTCGCACCGATTGGCTTTTTTATGGGGGCGGTGTTCAGATTAATGGCCGCTACCGGCGCAACGAAATTTGTGTTCTACCCACTGACTCCAGTGACGCCCCCCGCCGACGTGAAAATACCCCCCGGGGCGTACCTGTTCCCGACACGGGAGGAAGTGGTTCACAGGTTTGGAAACGTGTGGGATAAACCGGGCGTCATACTCATAACCCGCGAGGACGTGGGGATGCTGAAAGAGAGCATCCACCCCAACTCGCTGGTGTTCTGGATAACCCGCGCGAAGGAGGGCAAGCTGGAGGAATCACCTACAATCTATGCCATGGGTCCGACGAAGATAGATATCCTGACCGATCTTATAACCCGTGCCATTGGCCAGGGGTACGGTTTGATCTATATCGATGCCCTTGAGTACCTGATGCTCGAGAACGGATTCGAGAACGCCGTTAAATTTCTGCTCAACGTCAAGGATCGGGTAGCCAGCGCTGGGGGCACAATCATACTGGTGGCCAACCTCAGGACCCTGGAGCCGCGCCAGAGAAGGATACTGGAGAGGGAATTCAGCCACTGACCTTCCCCTGTCGTGGGGGGAGGGGTTCCAACTTTTTGCTCCAATGTAACTCCAGTTAACGGCTTCCAAAAAGACAAATGAAAAACCGGAGTGAAATCACCCCAGCCCGAGTTTTTCTATAAACCTCTTGTAGTAGCGGGTATCGTGCTCCAGCTCGGCTTTCTGGAGCAGCTGTCTTTCGATGGCCCTCAGGGCATCGTGAACCGCCTGTATCGCACCCCAGGTTTCCCCGGTGGCTATGAACACTCCCCTGTCGGTAACAACGCGCATCCGCGCCTGATACAGGTGCACACCGCGGAACTTCTCGTTGAAGCGTCTTATGTACAGGTATATTATGCCCTCCTGGCCGAGGAGATCCTCGTAACCGTCGACGAAGCGCCGGACGTCCTCTATGATGCGCTCCCTCGTGAAGTCACTGAGTATCTCCGCGTCGCCTCCCAGCTGTAGGTAGAAGCGGGCCTCTTTCTCAACCATCCTCGATATGGGCAGAAGCAGGTCCTTTACGGTCAGGACACCCGCGACCCTGTTGCTGTCATCAACGATGACGAGGCCATCGATGTTGTTCTCCATCATCGTTGCCACGGCCTCCCTGACGCTGGCCTCCGGTTTGGCGGTTATGACGCCCCTTATCATGACGTCGCGAAGCTGCATGCTGAACGGGGGAATCTTCTCGCCGGCCACCTCACCGTACTGGGATCTGAAGCGGGGTTTGATGAACCTTATTATGAGATCGTGGAGGGTTACGAGTCCCTCGAGCTTTCCGGTCTCGTTTACTATTGGAATCCTCGATATTGCGTGGTCGCGCATCGTTGCCAGCGCCTTGGCGACGGTATCGTCCGGTTTTAGGGTTATAACGTCCTTGGTCATAAAGTCCTCGGTCTTCTTCTTTCCGAACTCTCCCTCTGCGACCCTTTTGAGAAGCTCCATGTCACTTATAACTCCGATGATTTCAGCCTTGCTCTCCCCGACGGGAAGGGAGCGGAGATCAACCTCCATCATGAGCTTGGCGGCCTTGCTAAGGTCTTCATCCGGCTTGATAACGGGGGCGGTTTTGTACACGTCCCTAACCTTGGCCTTGGTTGGATCCCACTTGAGGTGGGAGCGTATAATAAGGTCCTGCGTCAGGACCCCCTTGTACAGGTTTCCATCGAAGACCAGAATGAGGTCGGGGTCTTCCTTCTCAAAAATTCCGATCGCCTCAGAAAGCGGGGCGGCGATGTCGATTTTCTGGAACCTGTCGGTCATAACTTCCTGCACAAGAATACCGACCATGCTGTCACCTCCTTCATATTATACTAGGGCGGCGCTCAATTTAAACCTTTTCAACGAGATTTTAATAACCTTTGATTAATAAATTTTTCGCGGAAAGATTTATAAAACTTCACCATGAACTCTCAACCGCGCCGGGGTAGCCTAGCCTGGGAAGGCGCTGGACTCGAGATGCGTACTTTTGAGGAAAGAAGGCCGCACATTGACGCAATGACGAAAAGCGAGCCAGAGACCCAAGACGTTTTTACAGGAAAGGCTTTGATTGATTCCACAGCCAAGATCCATTATGGTCGTGACCGTGAAGAATACGCCAAGTGGATACAGCGGGAGTCTCCGTCTTCGGCCAGGATATACATTAGCAAACTCAACAGGTACCTCTGGGGGAAGAAGGCAAACACTCCTGAGGAGCTTCGCAGAATCGTTGAATCAATTTCTCCCACTAAAAACGGCTTTCCTGATCGTCATGCCTACCTTGCCATTAGGAGCTACATCAACTTCCTCGTGGCCACGGGGAGAATACGGAAGAGTGAGGCAATAGACTTCAAGGCAGTCATTCCAAACATCAAGACTAAGGCCAGGCCTGAGTCGGCCAAGGTCATCAGCGCCGAGGACATCAGGGAGATCCTCAAGGATGTGAAGGCTTCAAAGCCTGAAGTTGTCCACGCGCGCAAGCTTTACCTCAAGCTTCTGGCCTTCACAGGCCTTCGTGCTGACGAGGTCCGCGAGCTGATGAACCAGTTCGACCTGAGGGTTATCGATGACACCTTCAAGGCCTTCGGCATTCCCGAGGAGTGGAAGGAGAAGATTGCAGTTTATGACATGGAAAGGGTAAAACTGCCTCATAGGAAGCATCAGACCAAGAGGGGTTACATTGCCGTCTTTCCGGTTGAGCTGGTTGAGGACCTCAAGAGGTTCAAGGCCTCAGGCTACAGGATGAGGAAGGACAACACTTACAAGAGGACAATGCTGGAGCACCCTGAGCAGCATAAGGACCTCGCGCTTTTCAGGAAGTTCTTCCAGAATTTCATGAACGACAATGTGATGAGCACGGTTCCGAATCCGCCGGCTGATGCCATGCATCTCATTGAGTTCCTCCAGGGAAGAGCGCCGAAGAACGTCGGCGGGAGGAACTATCGTTGGAACGTGCAGAATGCTGCGAGGATCTATTATTACATGGTGGACAAATTGGAAAAAGAGCTTGGGATTCTGGAGCTTTAGCCTTTCTTTCTTCTTTTCCTTGGTGGAGTTGGTGTCCACTGGAAAAAAGAAAGTCACGGGAGAGGATTAAAGACTATTAATCCATCCAGTTGTGCTATAACTTTAACCGTTTCACACCAGCTGTAGTCTGTCTTTGTATAGCCGTACATGTAAATTTCCCCATTAAAAGGTGCTGGGAAGAAAACGAACTTCTTTAATTTGCCCGTAGAGCTCAACGTGGCTAGGGTGGTTCCATCTGAATATCTTATCTCTAGATACTTTGTATCTCCTGCAAGAGAGATGACTTTCACGACACCCGCCACAAACTTGTCTTTTATTGTTCCCCCTGTCGTATAGTATGGGATGATTCTCACTGTGAAAGATGTCGAGTTGTACCCACAAGCCTTTGCTGACTGACCTAACTTTACCGCAATGTCTTCGATGATTCCTGTGGTAGTGCCATAATTTTTACCGCCTGATGCTACTATCCTTACGTTGTTTTTTAACCCTGTTGCAGAGGTCGTACCACCCCATTGTGTGGCTGGTATCACGTCAAAGACCACTGCGTCTTCATTGGGGTACTGTGAACTTGTCCAACTCAGGTCTTGGTTTTGAATGTAATAATTTAACTGGTAGTTTATTGTGTCCTCACCAAGTTTCCCAGTATAGTCTGAATTCTTGAAGTATTCAACTCTCAGTGCTATGTCGTCCCGCATGGTCTCAGTAACTGCGTTGTTGGGTGTTACTGTACTTGAGAATGTGTTATTAGTACTCGAACCTACTGCAAATGTCTTTTCTGTCGTACTGTCACTGAAAGTGAATCCCGAATTTCCAGGATTTATTATCGATACTTTAACGTAGAGCACGTAGGGTTTAAAGTTCACAACACTAAACTTTATTGGTATGCTGTAGTCATCGGTGGACTCTTTATAATATTTCACAAAAGCGGATTGCATATTATATGTGGCCATTTTATTTCACCTCTAGCCAATAGTGACGTCTGTGGTGATCCCCATCAAGATCTTTGTCTGTCCAACTCCGCCTAGGATATTGCCAGATTGTGTTGTTGTCTGTCCAACTCCGCCACCAAGCGAGTAGGACACCTCGGGAGATACTAACCTTTCCAATCCAGGCGTAGAACCCCCAATCCCCTTGATTAACAGCATGCTCTCACCCCTGAATGTAGCTTATATTAACGAGGACGCTGTCGTTGATTGCGGTGAGGCTCCCGCCAGGCTCGACCTCGACGATAACTTTTCTCACCGGATCCCTTGGAATCGGCTGGATGAACACCTGGCCGTTCAGTCCCTTGTAGAACTTCGCGCTCCAGAACGGCTTTGTATCCTCGACCTTCCTCAGCCTGATTATGACGTAATCATCGTTCCCGTGGCTGACGCTGATGGCCGTGATGTGGCTCAGCGTTCCAAAATCCACTTCCTGACTCCTCTCGCTGTCGGTCAGCTCAACCACAACGTTGTCCGCCGGCTCGAAGTATGCGTTCACCTTCATCTCGCTCATGCTCTCACCTCTTCCTCCTCACCAGCCAGGTCGCGAGTTTAATCACGATGATGATGCCAAGGAGTGGTAGGAGTGCCTTCCACCATTCCACCTTTCTGGCATTCTCATCTCCTGCCTTCTTCTCCACTTCTTCTCTGGCCGGTTTCTCCCTCCTCGAGAGGACGAGTTTCATCCCTCCCACGTCTCTGGCCTTGGCCTTCCCACCGGCTGGAGCCGGAACCGGGGAAGGCATAGTGAAGTCGATGAGGTTCACACCGGTCATTTTTTCAACCTCCTCAGCTTTTCCTCGTACTTACTCACGATAGCGTAGGCCTTCGGCTTCTTCCCAACCAGCTTCTCACTCCGCTTGATGACGGTCGTGCGGAGGAAAACCAGGCGTCTCATGGCCTTGGCGTAGGAGATTTTTCCCCGCTGGTAATCGCTCAGGATTGCCTTGCAGATGTCTTCAACTTCCCTGAGGTTGTCGAGGCCTTTCCTCCCGGTGTCCTTCACGCGCTTGCCGAGGTAGATGTTCCTGTTCTTCCTGCTCATGCTCCCGCCTCCTTTGCCACCTTCCCTTCGAGGCGGCTGAGGCGCTGCTCGTGGTTGAAGATCCTGTCCTCAAGCTCGTCCACGCGGTCCATGATGGTCTTGAGGATCCGTTCGTTCGCCTTGGAGGTTGCGTAGGCTGTCAGGAGTGCGGTGCCAATGATCGTTATTGCAGAGCTCCAGATCTCAATGCTGGTGGTCATGTTCTCACCCTCTCAAGGAACTTCTTGAACTCGATCTGGAAGGCCATCCACAAAATGAAAAGGACGAGGCCGTGAAAGAGGGTCTCGCGGTCGAGTTTCATGCTCTCACCTCATGTGAACAGGTATTCTCACGGGAAGAACGCGTTTTGGTTGATCGAGTATTGGTTTTGGGTGCGGTGCAGGGAGGATTTCACGTGATTTGGGAAAGTTACGAACAGGTAATTTTGGACATGGCACTCGTTTGCCAGTTCTTACGTCCAAGCACTTTCCGTCCCCAATTGGTATGAGTCCCCTCGCAGGGAGAGAACCCCCGATTGGGGTACGTGGGTGCAGCTTATTGAGAAGCTCGTCCTGTTTTTCAAGTGGAAGCGGTTTGAGCCAGGGACGCTTTACATCTTTGTGGGGTTCCAGCCTCGCCGTCGCTTTGTGGGTTTTCTTCCACTCCTCTTTCTTCCTCTCAAGCTCCCGGCCGTACTTCACAATCTGGTCAAGGCTCATCTGGCTCGGGTCTTTCCCCGCTGCCTTGAGTGCTGCCTTGACTCCAGAAAGCCATGCGTTGAACTGCGCGTAAGTGCTGAATCCGTACTTCCTCGCGAGCGCGTCCTCCCTGGAGACATACTCATTGCTGTCCGGGGACTTCACCAGGTTGTTTACAAAGCGGTTGGCGTACCACTCACCGTCAAAGAGGACCTCTTGTCCAGGTCTCACGGGAGTCCCATACTTTCTGATGGTTCCAGTTTTTCTGTTTATCTTGCCACCTCCGCCAGGCTTCCACTCCGATCCTCCATAGTGCAGGCGGGTCATGGCTTCGTTGTACTCTCCAGTGTTCTGCTTGCCGGTCAGGGTCCCCTTTACTATGGTCGCGAGGTCTTTTCCGGTCTGGGTGAACTTCTCAGGCGCCTGCTCAAGGTCGTTTTTGAGGTTGTTCATGAAATTCTCCACCTTCTCCCCGACTTCCTTGAACACGCCGAAGAGTTTGTAAAGCGTGTAAAGAACTGCAATTGCTAAGAAAGCGTACATCGCCAGCTGTATGATGTTGTCCCTCTCCTTGAACGCGATGACTGCTGGAACTGCCATACTCACCACCCCAGAACCTTTTTGAGAACCAGGAAGGCAATCACTGCGCCGATGAGGAGGCCGATGTTTCTATGACCTGACTCTTCCCTCTTCGCCTGGGAAACGTGCACGGTAGCCGGTTGAGGCTTTGGAGTAGCTGAGGTTACGCTCACCTTCCTGGCCACAACGCTCGGCTTTGGCTGCGGCTTTGGAACGGTCTTTATTCCGGTGTTCTGCTCCACCTCTACTTTAGCAGGGACTAGACTGCGGAGTGCCTTCTCGGTCTTCACCTTCACGCTAGGAATGTATGCATGCTCCTTAGCATCGTAAAGCTGGTTGAGGAGTCTCTCTACCTCAAAAAATCTTGGGTCATACTTCGTAGAACCGTGAAGACGCTTCCTCAGCTTTGCGATGGCTTCAGGCTGACTTTTCGAAGTCTCGACAATCCTTCTTAACTCTGCCATGGAGATGCCGTACTTGGACTTCAGAACATCGTTGGCCTTCTTTTCCAGTGGAACCGGAACGACCTTCCCAGTCCGGGTGTCCACCAGCTCCTCATGCACCCTACCGTACCTGTCAGTATACACCCTCCTAATGTACCGCTTACCCATTTTAACTCACCTCGAAAACCGATTTTAGCCGCTGATTTCAGCCGGCTGATTCAATGAAAGGAAAAGAGGTCAGAGCCTGATGGCCTGCGGGACGATCTCGTGGCTTATGTAGCGAACCTTTCCGCTCGCGGTGGTCTTAAGCGCAATCTTGAAGGTTCCCGAAGCCTCCTCGCGGAGGTCGAAACCTCCAATCACGACCTCCCGGTCGTAGTCGAACATTGTCATGCCGGTCGGAACGCTCGGAAGCTTGTACTGGACCTTGTCCAGCTCCCTGCTGGTCGGGTAGTCAATCTTGAAAAGCTGTATCCTCGCCGGCCTGGTCCTGACGAGTGCGTACTTATCCACAATGTCAGCACGTGCTCCAGTGTCATCGTAGAAGACGAGGAGTGCACGCTTGAGGACCGAGCCGACCGGAAGCTCGAAGACCTCAGTTAGCTCTCCAAGCGCGTTAAAGGCCTTCTCGATTGCATAAACCTTCGGCTCCTCGATGAAGACTTCGCCATATTCGCCGGCCGAATAGGCCATGACGTACTCTTCAGCGCTCTCATAAACCTCCTTATCAAGAGTAACCTTGATTGAAGCGTCGCTGACGCTGACGTCAGTCGTTATGCTGGTGTTCCAGTCAACCTTGATCTGAAGCTGGTCCTTCAGGAGTGCATGAATCTGGCCAGCATCAAGCATGATGAGGAAGCTGACGTCCTTTGTCCCGCCAGCCGGGACGGTAACCGTGTCTGTAAGACTAAGCGCCTTCCCGTGAGTGTCATAAACGTTCAGGTAAGCGATGTCGGTTCCCCTAAGCGCGTAATGGACGACGTTACCGTTGCTGACGACGCGGATCTCATTTATCGCCTTGAGAACGTCCTCCATGCTGACGTTGGCATCGGCCGCTCCCCCGTTGGAGAGGGTGATTTTAGCAAGAAGTGCAATGCTGTCAATGACGCCGTTGCGAGGAACGTCAATGCTTTTCACTTGAAGGGTCAAAACATCATCAAGGGTCTCCTTCACCTTATACACCGGTCTCACCTCCTGATTTTACTGCCTCGCCTTCAGACCCTCTTGGCCAGGAACTTGTGCCAGATGTACAGCGCGGCCAGAACGCTCAGCATGTTCACGAGGAAGTCTCCCGTAAAGATCTCCTTCCAGTCCATCTCCCTCACCTCTCACCTTTGTCTCGCTTTTGAGGCCGTGAGGCCTCGTAGAGAATAGAGCACCCTGAATATTTAAGCACTGAACCAGAAAAGTGGAGAGAACGGTAGAAATCTGAAGAAAAAGGCCTAACTCGTGTTTTTCGGATATGCCTGAGAGTAGAGGTACTTAACTACCATGCTCGGCGAGATGTGCTTCTCGCTAACTCCCAACTGCCTCGCCAGCTTCTCACGAACGGTTTGAATAATCTCCATCGCCTCGCGGTCGAGGTAAACACCCACACCCATCACCTCGTCAGAATCACATCTACCCCAAGGTTTCTAAACTTTTTGAAACCATTATCCGCCGTCAAAACAGTTAGATTCCTCTTGAGAGCCGTTGCCGCAACCAACAAATCACCGTCATCATCGTGAGGAGTCCCCCTCCTCTGAAGCTCGACGTACATCTCCGAAGCCAGGACTGCGGTTGTAGTATCCACGTGAATTACCTTGTACAGCCTCTTAAAATCCCTCAGTGCTCTCTTGCGTTTTTTGTCATCGCGAATACCCCGGAGGAACTCAAAAAGCGTGATTGCCGAGATGTACGACCCCTTGTATTTTGAGAGTAAATCCTTCCTGCCTCTGTTCACCCAGTTGGCCAGCACACTCGTGTCAATAATTAATCCTGTACTTCTTGAAGCGCGTCGGCTTCTTGATTTCATCGAAATCAATCCCCCCCTCTCTCGCAAGCTCGACCAGGTCTCGCGCGGCAGGGTCAATCTCAACACGCTTCGCTCCCTTCTCAGCCTTACGCTTCGTCATAAATATCCCTCGCTTTTTGTTCTCGCCTAAGTATAAAACCCTAACGCCAGCCAGGCCACGGCGGCCAAGCCGTAAACGTAGCCGACCAGGAACTCCACCACACCCCCCACCGTCGCCACAGGGTACTCCTTCTCCCTCACTTGATAGACCAAATAAAGGATTAGGACCACCAGGCCATAAACGAGGAGGAAGGCCGAGGCAAAGCCAAGGACCGTGTGGAACACCGACCGCTTATCATCGTAGAGGTACAGCCTCGCCAAGGCCATCACCCGAAGTGTCTCGTCCTCCTCACCACCAGCTCACGCTTGATAATCCTCGTTTTTGAAGGCGGGATGAACTCGATGAGGTCATGCTCCCTCAGCTGGTCGTTCAGCTCCGAGAAGCCGGGAACCATGCGGTTGAGGTAAATGACATCATTCGGCACGTAATGCTGAAAGATGAAGTGTCTCTGCGCCTGGCGGAAGAGAAGCTTCGGGAAGTCCGCGATGGACTGAGTTATGGCAACCGTGTAGAGCTTCCCATCTCTCCCCTCCCTGAACAGTTGCTCCAGCTCCTTCCCCGGCCTCCTCGATGACGGGTTGAACCTGTGCGCCTCCTCCACCACGATAATCCGGTCCCGGTCCCGCCTGAAAATCTCATCAAGGAGAGGCTTGTAGTACTGCTCCACCAGGCCTTCCACTCCAATCCTGTTGATGGTCCCCCGCGTCGGGACCACCAGCACCTGGTCGAAGTCCAGGAGCCTCCTCCAGTTGTACCGCGTCCCCACCTTAATCTTGAGGAGCCTGACTCCCTTGAGCTGGACCAGGCCGAGATGGTTCTTCACCTTGGTATCGAGAACAATGAACCGCCTCTCCCTCTCCCACGCCTGCTCGATCAGCCAGCCGGCAAAGTAGCTCTTCCCCGAACCAGTGTTCCCGTAAATAAGGTCAATACTCCAGGCCGGGATGTCAATGTCCAGGATCCCCATAAGCCTCACCTCCAAAAAGAAAAGTCAAGAGCCGAGGTTCTTCGCAATCTTAGCCAGCATCTCGCTCTTCGGCGGCTCAGGCTCCTTCGGCTTCGCCTTCTCGCGAAGCTTCTCGGCCTCGGTCTTAACCGGCTTATCCTCAACCTTGGCCTCGGACCCAGAGGTCCTTTCCCCGGCCTCCGGCCGGACCTTACCACCCCTAACCTTCGCCTCCTTCGCCGCCTTCCGGTACATCCACGTCAGCATCAGCAGGGACCCCGCTCCAATGAGAAGGCCGAACTTCCCGCTCACCTGCAGGCTCTGACCTTCCACCTTCTCCATGTACCAGAGGCCAGCGTTGAAGCTCGGCCTTCCAACGTCCCACCATATCGAGAAGTCAATGTCCGCACCGATTTCCTTCGCCTTCTTCTCCAGCATCTTCACGTAGTAGTTCGCGAAGATGGTCAGGCTATGGTCCCGCTCCTGGAACTCGTCAAGCCTCGCGTTGAACTCCTCCTCGCTCATCAGGCCTCCAGTCTCGCCAACCTCCTCCAGTTCCTCCTCCTCGACCAGCTCATCAATCTCCTCAAGGTCCCTCTCCACGTCCTCGACCAGGCTCGTGATGTCCTTCTCGTCCAGCTCGACTTCGACGGCCTTGACCTCCTCGCTCATCATTCAACCTCCTTGAAGCTCAAAGTCAGCCTCAGCCTCTTCTCCTTCCCCAGCTCCAGAACCAGCGCGTTCTTCTCCCTCACATGCCGGACCTTCGCCTTACCGATGAGCTTCAGCAGGACCTCCTGAAGGTCCTCCTCACCGTTCACCTCGCCGACCTCGAGACCAGTCCTGCGGATAGCCTCTACCAGGTCATCAACCCAGCCGAAAATCCTCCCCATCTTCACCTGAGTGGCCGGGTTCATCATCGCCAAAGCAGCCTTAACCTTCCCCACACTCTCACCCCCTTAGGTTGCTCTCAATCTTCCCGAGAATCGGGGAACGCTTCTCCCCGTAAGCCTTAACCGGCTCCTTGTCCTTTCCAGCCAGGCGCTTCAACTGCCTGAACATCTCATCGAACCAGCCGACCTTATAGAGGTAGTACAGGAACGCCAGCGCAAAGATAACGCTCCACGCCTTCCAGCTCAACCTCGGCCTTGGAACGCGGAACCCCTTCTTCACCCTTTCACCCTTCACCTTCTCACCCGGCTTTTCACCCTTCTTCACCCCGGTGATTTTGGGTGAATCCCCCGATTTCACCTTTTCACCCTGGGGGATTTTCGGGGATTCCTCGCTCTTCCCCGAGTTTCCCCTATTTTCACCGGGTGAATCCTCGCTTTTCACCCTCTCACCCTCGGGGAATTCCTCGATTTTCACAGGGTTCCCCCTGTCTTCACCCTCCTTCACCCCAGCAGCCTCAACATTCTCGGCCTTCTTCGCCTCCCTCTTCCCAAGAATCCGTTCCTGTTCCTCCTGTGGGAGCTGTAAAAACTCCTCGTACGGTATCACACGCTTAGAACGACAGACAGAACACTGCGGCCTTTTCGCACGGCTCCAGAACTTGTTTCCACAGCGAAGACACACGTAAAGCTTTCTCCCACTCGCATCCTCCACCAGTCTCACCACCTTTCCCCTGATTTCACCGGGGGATTTTTGGTGAACCCCCCAATTTCACCCTATTTCACTAGGGGGATTTAAGCACTGAACCAGAAAAATGAAGAAAACGGAAGAATTCTCCCGATCAGAGAATCAAAGCACGAATACGGTGGCCAAGCTTCTTCCACCACGGCTTCCTGGGATAATAGACCTCCATGCCATTCACCTGCTCGAGAACCTCCGCTTCATCCAGTTCATTTTCCAAGGCTTGGCGCACTACATCACTCACGGTTACGCCACGTCCCTCAGCCAAGGCCTGAACCTTCTCATAGAACTCCATCTCCACTCTCGCCGAGACGGTTTTGGTTCTCACCATCTCACCTCACTCTCCTCGGTGTATTCCACGACTCTCATACCCATCGCGGAAAAAAGAAACACCAACGAGGCCGCCAGCGCGTCATGGTTGCCAGCACCAAGGATCCCAAGCACTGCTAAAGTTATCGACCCCACTGCCAGGACCCCCGAAAGAGGAAACCTCATCACAACTCACCTCACGTCCACCTCACGAACTCTCCCTCTATCTGAAGATAGTTCAGCCTCTCTCCCTTGTCCAAGAACTTCCTAACCTCATCCTCCTGGAGGCCTTTCTTCTCCAAGGTCCTGAAAACAACCTCGAGCGGAATGACCTCATACTTCCTCGCCAGCTTCTCCATCACTCTCACAAACAGCTCGAACCTCTCGCGCTCCCTCGACGGAACACCAACCTCAAGAATACTCGCGTCAATCTCGCCGGTTTCCGGGTCATAGGCGACGTATTCAAGGCTCTCCCAAATCAACCTCACAGCCTCCTCAACGTCAATCTTCTCGACCTTCTCCGCCAGGCGAAGCTTCGCATGCGCATAAGCCAGCCTTACAATGGCGTCCATCACACGCCTGCTCACAGGCGCTCCGCTCTGCTTCGTCTTCCGCCTTATCTTCTGGAACTCTGCAACCATCAGTCGGCCGACTTCATCGTCAATCTCAGGGAACACGTTGAACCTCGCGTAGGCGAACAGCTTCTTCAACAGATCGTCCTCGATGAGCCTCTCAGGAGGCTTCCGATTCTTCCGTCTCTTAACCTCACTCAGAATGCTCCACCCAATCTCCTCGTCCTTCTCCTTCTCAGGCTCGTCAAAGAACGCAAAGATAAGGTCAAACCTCGTCAGGACCGGGAACGGAACGTCTAGCTGATCAATCAATAACTGGGTCCTGTCAATCCTCCCAGCCTTTGGATTGGCTGTGCCGATGATTGTGGCAGTGGCTCTTAGCTTCATGTTCGAAATTCCCGCCTTGGCCGGCGCGACAAACCCATGCTCCATACACGTCTTCAGCGCGTTAATATCCTCCCGCTTCAAACTGCTGAACTCATCGACCAGGACGATTCCATCACTGCCGAGGACCAGCAGGCCACCCTTGACCGTGAACTTCCCCGTCAGCTCGTCCTTTTCAAAACTCGCCGTGAGACCAGCACGAGAGGACCCACCACCCTCAGCCGTCAGGACCTTCGGTGCGACCTTCTCCAAATCCAAGGCCAGCCTCGACTTACCAACTCCGGGATCTCCCGCAAGGAGAACATGAATGGTGGTCCTCTTGTCCCACAGACCCTCAGCTGAAACCACCGCCAGAGCTGAGGCCTTCTTAACTGACTCGTACCCCTTAATCCAGGGAGCAACAGACCTCGCGACGGCATCGGGTAAGTCATCACCGTAGAGGTCCTTCAGCTGGAGGACCTTCTTTACGTCCTTCTTACTCAGCTCCACTTGGAAGCCTCGGTTCAACTGCTCTACATGAATCACCTCAAGCACATAATCAGACTCGGCCACGCTCTTCCTCAGCGTTTCTCTCACCCTTAGAATGCCGTAGAGAACCACCTTATCCCCAACGTCCACGGCGCCGGCACCAGAGCCGAGGATGTACGCGCTCAGCTCCTTCGGGTTCTCGCCAACGTGAAGGCTCTCTGGAGCATCCCTCACCACGAAATGCTGAATCTCCACCTTCCTCGACTTCTTCACGTCAAAATCCCACGCGTTCCTGGCACCGCAGGCAGGACACTTTGACTGCGGTTTAGCAGGTTCCCTAGTCGGCCTGTTGAACAGACCAAGCTCATGACCGCACTTAGTGCAGACGTACGTGGCCACCTCAAAGAACGGGACCACCTTCGATGCCGAGGTAACGTAACCCTCAACAGCCACGAACTTACCCACCAAGTCAGGTCTCATATCCCTCGGCCTGAACACCCGCGGAAAGTTCCCGACCTTGACCCTGGCCTCTACAGGCTCGAACTCATCATCGAACAACTCAGGCTCGAGTCGGGCAATCTCCTCGTAAACCTCCCCCTGGAGTTCCCTCACCGCGTTCTCGAAAGCACCGAGCACAAACTCAGGCTCATCGAAGAGAGCCTTCGCCAGCCTTGGGTCGTACCTGACCAGGTCAAGGTAGTCCACGTAAAAGTCCTTCCCACCTTCTCTCACCAGGTCCCTGACCCTGTCAAGGTAAACCTCCTCCCCGTCCCTCTTGAAGTTCCTGAGGAAATCCTTGGCGCTGTTGGTGTAGTCCAGTAAATCCTCGGCCTCCTGGTCATAGCCGAGAAGCTCAAGAACCTTGGCCTTGACGAACTTCACCACCGAATCCTTCAGCCTGAAAGCAGGCTCACCGTTCACCTCACCAGTGGCGTCGAAAAGGACGGCCTGAAGGCTCTTGGCCGTGTTCCCGTTGCCGAAGAAATCAGACTTGACCCTGTAAACCATGTTCTTGGTAAAACCCACCTCATCCCTGAGCTTCTGCAATATGATGCTTAGAGGAGTCAGCTCATGGCCTTCATCCCTTGCTTCCATGACGATGAGAACCACGTTAGAGTGAACGGGTCTTGGTAAGCCGTAGGTCTCCTTGATGACATTTAGTAGTCTCTCAAATTTCTCGTTACCAAGCTCTTTTTTGGCTGAACGGTATTTGAACGGTTTGAACAAGCTTTGTTCAAACTGCTCCTCTTCAGATTCTCCAAGAACGCTCGTGTTCAAACCGTTCAAATCACTTTGAACAGCTCTATAATTTTCGAGAACTACTTTGTAAGCATTGAGCAGGTCCTTCGTGATTGAGGTTGGCAGGAAGCCATACTGTCCCCGTATCCATATCCTCAGCATGGGACTCAGCACGCTGGGGTCGAGGTGTTCAAGGCCTTCCTCGTCCATCTGCTTGAGGAGGTCCTCTATCTCCTCAATGAGCTTGTCCTTGAGCCTGTCGCTGGCCTGCCTGACCTTCTCTGCCTCGCTCATGTCCTCACCCCCGTGAGCCAGTAGGCTATCGTGGTCGGGTCGGGTTCGACTGGTTTGACCTCCTTTGGCTTGGCGGGTTCTATCAGCTGGTTTTTAGAAGAACGGTAGCGGAACGTTGGGAACATTGAATGTTCCCGATTCTCCTCACTCTGATTGTCAGGAACACCATGTTCCTCGATGTTCCCACTACCGGGAACAGCTCTTAACTTGTCGAAGACTTCTATCCCTGTGGTGCTGATGTGGTAGCCTGGCACGTATTTGGCCTTGTCAAAGAGGTTGTCGAAGTGTTTGGCGCGTATGACTGCGAGAATTCCCAGGGCCACGTGGTGGGGGTATCTCGTGCTCAGGTAGTTGTAGAGTTCCCGGGTGATTTCGGCTTTGTCTTTTATTCCGAGGGTTATGAGGACGGCGTAGAGTTCTTCCCAGTCCCTTTCTTTGAGGCCGTATTTTTCGAGGAGGCTTATTATCTGCTCCACGTGGGTCTCACTCATTCTCTCTCACCTCTCGCGAAAAGTGTAAAATTTTTGCAAAGAAAAGAAAAGGTCATGGGGACCTCCTTTCTTCTCTGAGCAGTATCCCTATTGGCAGGCCGAGAACTGCTCCAAACAGGAAGCCGAGGAGCAAGGCAACAATTGGGTCCATCTTCTCTCACCTCCGAAATGGTTAAGTTGGCAAAAACCGGAACTCTCATAGGTGGTGTGATGGCCAACGCAGAGGAGGAAATCAAAAAGGATCTTGAGAAAATCGATAAACTTGCCGACGGGGGAACTGAAGGTTTGGAGAACAGGAATGGCTCGCTGGATCCTGAGTTAATACGGTTGATTGAACGAGGAGTGAATGCTATTGAAACGTTGGGAGACCGGTATATTGCATACAAAGAGAAATCTGACGAGTATGCCAAGGAGGTCGAGTTAAGGAAGTACAAGTACTGGACAATTGCAGTCGTATTGGTTACGGCTCTTGCTGTGGTTTTGCTCGGAGGGGTTCTGTACCTCGCAAATGTGAAAGTCCTCAGCAGTGAGGGTGTCTCCTTCCTCCTTGGAACCATAGCCGGATACCTATTCAGCGTCTTTGGTGGGTTAATCAGCAGTGCATTGAAATCGAAGGAGTCAGAGGCTTGATTTTTCATTCTCTCACCTTCTCCCCAGCAGCTCCTTCTTGATGAACTTGTGGACCATTCCCCCGGAGTTGAAGCGCCTGGCTTTTTCCAGTGGAAGGAGGACCACTTTCCGGCCGTCGGTGAGCTCCCGCCTCACGGCCAGGCCTCTCTCGACCTTCCAGACGAGCCACTTCACCTTGGTTTTCACGATGTAGTAGGCCGGCACGCCGAGGTAGTTGCTGAGGTCCTCGAGGAATGTGTACTGAGGCTCGTCGAAGACTGCATAACCGTCGCTCTCGCTGAGCTGATAGCGGCTCTTGACTTCGAGGAGCGCCAGGGGAAGGCCGTTCTTGAAGTCCCAGAGAATCAAATCAATGTCAAAGAGGCCGATTCTTGTCACCCCGTATTTCTTCCGGACCACCTCGAGGAGGTCGGAGAATTCCTCGTGAGCGTCGAAGCCGTGGAGCTGGTTGATGATGGCCGAGACTGTCCTGCGTCTTATGCGTTTGACCTCGTGGTGGGTGGTGATGAGGTTCCTCCGGTCTCCTTCATTGCTCATGCTACCACCACCGCCTGGGGGAAGCTCTCCCTTGTAAGCCTGAGCGCGTCGGCGGGCACGTGGAGGACGAGTTTGATCTTCTCCTCCTCGAGCTCGATGTTCGCGACCTGGACCGGCACAAGGGTCCTGAGTTCATCGACTTTCTCAAGCGCCTGGCTGAACTCCTTGAGCCTCTCCAGTTCAAAATATGTGATTAGAAGCGGCATTGCGGCTCACCCCATCATGCCGGTGTAATCAATCCCAGAAACCTGGAACTCAAGCTCAGGGTAGGCCTCGTAAAACTCTCTTTCCTCCTTCGCTTTTCCCATTGCAGCTTTGATCTGCTCTGGTGGATTGCTCTTGATGAAGAGCTCGATGTGGTTCTCGCTCCAGTCCCTGAGCCTCCTTGCGATTTCAGCTGGATAACCCATCTTCCTGAGCCGCTGGTAAATCTCCCTGCGCTCCTCCTTCGTGCGCTGCTCCTTGTACCAAATTGAAGCCATCAGACCACCTCCTTCTCGACGAGCTTCTTGAGGTATTCAATCTCGGCCTTCCAGAACTCGCGCTTTTCTTCGTCGGACTGCTCCAATGCTTCAAGGATTTCATGAGGTGTGACTTTAAAGCCGTAGTTTGTCCTGGTCGGGTGCTTGCCGTCGAGGAACTGGACGAGTTCTTCAAAATTCTCGAACTTCTCGGTTTCTCCAGAGCGCGTGTAACCCGAGAAGAACCTGTCCACCGGCCTAACAGAGTAACCTTTCCTGCGCTTGTACTTCCTTATCACCTGATATGAGTTTGCAGAGTGGCGGAACGCTCCGAGCCGGGTCGCGAGAACCCACACAACGTTTATCTCAGTCATACTCTCACCCTCCTGTAAAACCTGCGGACTGAGAAGTTCGAAAAAGGAAAGCTCTGCTTCACCATGAAGCGCGCCATTTCCTCGGCCTTCTCCCGCGTCCTGGCGAAAATGGTAAATTCGAGAGGCTCTTCGCCTGGCGGTGTTATCCTCACGCGCCAGGCCTTCATGACCGGCGGCCTTCCGCGTTTCCTCATGGTTCATCACCAGTCGCCGTCGCGGTGCTTGATGTCGTAGAATTCAATGCAGAATGTGTATCCGTGCTGGTAGATGTGGACTTTGAGGTTGTGCTTCTTTGCGAAGTTCAGAATCCGCTCCAGGTGCTCAAGGTACAGGTTCGTTGCGAAAACTTGCAAAGTATAGCTGTCGTCAGCCGGCCAGTAGTTGTTGCCGATCTTCGGCGTGAGGCCGAGATCGCCGAGTTCCTCGTGGAGGTCCTTCATCAGCTCGAGAACTTCCTCACGCTTCATGCTCCCACCACCTCGTGTTCGCGCTCCTGGTTCTTATTGACTGAACCAGAATTCTGGAGAATTCTCCAGAATTCTTCAGACGGTATGAAGGTCCCATTCTGGTCCATCACCCACTCGTGCTCCTGAAGCTTCTGCCGCGCCGCCTCTGGATTTTGCTTAAACAACTCCCGAATCTCCGACTCCAACACCACACGCATGGCCTGACACCTCTGCCAAATTTGTCAAATTTGACATTAATGTCATTGTAAATAAGCCTTGTGGCAAAAATGTCGCCAATGTCTCTGAAGACATAATGACATAATTGTCATTTATACCAAATAGGTAAATATTTAAGAAAAAATGACAATGTGGCATTGGTGGTGTTAGTGGCAAAGGTGGACGATGTAGAAATCGTGGGAAGGGTTAGTGCAAATGGGAGAATCGTTATCCCGAAGGATATACGGGACCTGTTGAATATCGAGGACGGGGACTTTGTTAGAATCACGATAAAAGAGGTCATCAAGGTTCCTAAGTCAGCTAAGACCAGTTCAAAACGAAAAAAGAAAAAGTGAACTCATCTTGTTTCCTCTACTTTCACTTTCAGATGGATTCTTGCCGGATAAACTATGTCTCCCATAACTGTGTAATCTACTGTCTTGTCAGTGAACAATGAATAACTGTTATCTAGAATAAGGTAATAGATATCTGGGTCTATCCAGTCCAGGTAGCTTGGTGGGCCGTTTGTAATGTCATAGGTTCCACTTTCGGCCTTTTCATATGAGGCCACGACTCTTGGTGTTCCACCCTCTTGGTATATTTGGAACTCCGAGGCTCTCATAAAGTCCAGATTTATATCCAAGTTCTCTCTAATGTCTATCGTAGCTTTGACGTTTTCAGCATACAGTATGTTTGAGAGGCTGATAGGTATTCCAATGTATTTTCCAGCATCAATAACCTCTGTACCTTCTGCGAGCGTCATGTAGATTGGATCGGCAATACCAACGAGGACATAATAGGTTCCAGGAGAAAGAGTAGCAGTATAAGTTCCACTCTTTACATGGTGACTTATGAACTCATAAGTGAGACTGGTTGAATCTTCTTTCCATTTTTCTAACTCTGAGGCGGGGATTATTGCGAGGTAGGAGATACTTTCTGCTCCTGAGATAATGTCAAGCTGCATAGTAACTTTTGATGTGTGAGTTATCTCGATGTCTCCAATATAGTACTGGCTATCCAGAGTTATGTCGTTGTCGTAAGCTACCCATGAGGAGGGGGTCCACTGCTGGCTGGTCTCTGTGGAACTTAAGGTTGTTGAAGACGGGGAGGATGGTTGGTTGGAATTCGTGGATGTCCCAATACATCCTGTAGCAAAAACAACCAAAAGTAGGATAGCTCCGGCATAGAGTTTCTTTAGGGCAACCATTGGAAGTCACCGTAGTTAGTATAAAATCAGAGTATATAAATCTCACTAAACAGAGTCAATTCCAAAGCTTTTAGTTCGTCATCTGTCGTGCGATCGCAAAGGGACCAGGACAAGATCTGCTGCAGCTCGGGGTGTGAAAAAGGCATGAGAAGGCTTTTTCGGAGTACAGAAAAGAGCATCTCGGCAGGCGTCGAGTTAAAGCTGTTCAATGGAAAAGGCTTTTAGGCCAAAAATTTATAAAGTCTGTTGGGTGTTTTCGTCATGGTAAAATCGAGTGGTGTGTCCGGACACTCCCAAGCGATGGGGGAGGAGCAGGCCGGAGCGCGGAAGCGGAGGAAGCCGAGGCGCCTTTCACCGCGTCTGCACATTACGCTACCTCCAGAGATCTACAGGAAGGCCAAGGAGTGCTGGGATAACGTGAGCCAAATCGTGGCGAAGCTCCTTGAGGTGGCTTTGTCCGAGGATTTGACGGTTGAGGAGGTCGTGACGGCCGTTACGCTCCTTCGCAGGGGAGTGTTCGTCGCTGGGGAACGCCGGGGTAGCCTAGCCTGGGAAGGCGCTGGACTCGAGATCCAGTGGGCTCTGCCCACCAGGGTTCAAATCCCTGCCCCGGCGCCAACAAACTGCCGGGCCCGCAAGGGTTCCTTAATCCCCTTCTTAAACTTCACTTCCCAAAACCAACCTGTTCGGGGCGCAGAACTCGGATACCGAGTCCGATTTCCAGCGAACCGGCAAGAAGGGAAGAAGAGAGTTCAGGTCGTGATGTACGCCCCGTCCTTCTCCACGATAACCGTGTGCTCGAACTGTGCGACCGTGCCGCCCCTGACCTCGCGCAGTATGGGGTAGCTGTAAATTGCCCCAACCCTGTCGAGCTGGGCGAGGGCAAGCTTGAGCTGTCCCTCCTGCATGAAGTCCTGCAGCCAGCGGTAGGCGAAGGGCAGGGTGCTGTACTCCCTCTTGATGTGCATGAGGAGCCTCCTTGCCTGGGCCATTCTGACGGGTCTATCGCGGACGTACATGAATATGAGTGCCGGCGGCACCTCTATGACCTGGCCGGCGCCGGTGGTTGCGAAGGGCTCTATCGCTATGACGTCCCCCTCCTTGAGCTCGTAGCTATCGGCCGGCCGGTATATGTTGGGTATGCTGATGCCGGCGTGGAGTTTGTAGCGCTGTATCTTGTGGCCGCTTAGATTGACTATCGGGTTGAATCCTTTCCCGCGTATGGTGTCCTCTATGGCCTTCCCCAGCTCGTTTATCTTGGTACCTGCCCTGATCGTGGAGATGGCGTTCTCGAGGGCCTCCCTGGCGGCCGCCATCAGCTCGTCCTCTTCCATCCCGACGCGGTAGGTCACGGCGGTGTCGGCTATGTATCCATCGACGTGGACCCCGAGGTCGAGCTTGAGGTAGTCACCCTCCCTGAGGACGGTTTCGTCGCCCTTGTATGGTGTGTAGTGGGCCGCAATCTCGTTTATTGAAAGGTTGCACGGGAACGCCGGTTTTCCTCCGAGCTCGACTATACGCCTTTCAACGAACTCTGCAATGTCGTAGAGCTTTGCCCCGGGCTTGATGAGTCCGGCAACTTCCTTCTTGACCTGTCTGGCTATCTCACCGGCCTTTATCAGCGCCTCCCTTTCTTCCACTTTTTATCACCATAACTGGGGGAGCACCGTGCCCCTTAAACCTTTCCACGGGAAAACCTTTTATTTGGTGTGAACCCTAAACCTACGGTGGGCCTATGCTGGAACTCGGCAAGCACATCAACATCTCGGACGATCTGTTCGTGGTGAAGAACCTCATCGGTTCAATCCTTCAGGGTGTTGGCATCGCCTACCTCATCCCTGTGCTGCTGGCCTGGTTCTACCCGGAGGAGATTAAATACGTTATCTACTTTGCCCTGCCGGGTACGTTCTCCGTGCTCTTCGGTGCCTGGCTGGCGAGGCACATGGGCAAAATTGAGGACGTCAACCTCCGGCAGGCAATGGTTTCGGCCGCGTTCACCTGGCTTTTTGCCTCCGCCATAAGCGTCGTACCCTTCATGGCCATAGCCAAGATGTCGTTCATCGACTCCTACTTCGAAAGCATGAGCGCGTGGACAGGTACGGGTCTCACCATGATGACCAACCTGGAGAGCTATCCCCATATCCTCCTCTTCTGGCGTGCCTGGATGCAGTGGCTCGGTGGAATCGGTATAGTCCTCGTTGCCCTTACCGTCCTCATACGTCCGGGGGTGGCTGCCGCGAGGCTTTACCGGGCCGAAGCCAGGAGCGAGAGAATCCTTCCCAACCTGGTCAACACATCCAAGGTCATCTTCCAGATATATTCCGTTCTGACGATTGTGGGCGTTTACCTGTACTACATCAACGGCATGCCCCTCTTCGATGCGGTTACCCACTCCATGACCGGCCTGGGGACGGGTGGTATGAGCACCCACGACCTCAGCATCGGCTACTTCAACAGCACGTCCATCGAGGCGGTCACGATATTCCTGATGATAATGGGTGCCGTTAATTTCACTGTCCATTATAAGATGTTCGTCAGCAAGCACCTGAAGCCCTTCTTTGAGGACATCCAGGTCAGGTACATGTTCATTTTCCTCATCCCTGCGGTGGCTATAACTGCCTACAGCCTCATCCAGGTGGGCGATAACGTGGGCGATTCCCTCCGCCAGGCGGTTTTTCACTCCGTCTCTGCAATAACATGCACAGGCTTTGGCATAGCGGATCTCAGCAGGTACCCCGAACTCGGCAAGTTCATAATCGGAATCCTCATGGTCATAGGCGGTGGCGCCGGAAGCACCGCTGGTGGTATAAAGCTCATTCGCGTCACGCTGATGTACGAGAGTCTCAAATGGACGATTCAACAGGCCATACTCCCCAGGGGAGCCATTATAAAGCGCAAGGTCGGCAGCTATCTGTTCACCGAGGAGGATATTCAGGAGGTCATGAGCTTCACGATAACCTACATCGCCCTGCTCCTCTTTGGGACTGTTTACACGATGCTTCGCATGGGGACCAGCCTCGTGGATTCCTTCTTCGAGGTGGCCTCCGCACAGGGCAACGTTGGGCTGAGCGTGGGGATAACCTCAACCTACATGCCAGTCGATATGAAGGTGCTCCTCATCCTCCACATGTGGATAGGGAGGCTCGAGATATTCTCCACCCTGGTCTTCATTATAAGTACGTTCTTCCTCGTTCCGAGGGTGGTGAGGGGCAGATGAACGTGATCAGCGTGGAGGACCTTCGCTTCAGGTACCGTCGGGCGGAGAGGTATTCCCTGAAGGACGTCAGCTTCACGGTAAAGCGGGGGGAGCTCCTCGGGATAATCGGCCCGAGCGGGAGCGGAAAGTCCACCCTCTGCCTCACCCTCAACGGAATAATCCCAAACTCGATAAAGGGGGAGTTCGGGGGCGATGTGGTTATTACCGACCCAAGGACGGGGGAGGAGTACAACACGAAGGAAACTCCCGTCCCAACGCTTTCCGCGGTCGTCGGTCTCGTCCTCCAGAACCCCGAGAGCCAGCTCTTCAACATGACCGTGGAGGAGGAGATAGCCTTCGGTCTGGAAAACCTGGGGCTTGAGCGGAATGAGATACTCAGAAGGCTGCGGTGGGCTCTCGAGGTCACCGGCCTGAGGGGTCTTGAGGGGGAGTTCCCGCCCAATCTCAGCGGCGGTCAGCAGCAGAGGCTCGCTATAGCGGCGGTTCTTGCGATGGATCCGTCAATAATAGTCCTCGACGAGCCGACGAGCCAGCTTGACCCCGTGGGAAGGAGGGAGGTTCTGGGCCTTGTGTCGCTTCTCAACAGGGAGCACGGTATAACCGTCGTCCTCGTGGAGCATCATACTGACTACATTCTCCGCTACGCCGACAGGGTCATAGTCATGGATCGTGGTGAGATAGTCCTTCAGGGGACCCCCGAGGAGGTCGCGGAGGAGGCAGATACCCTCAGAAAGCTCGGGGTGAAGCTTCCGCCGGCCCTTGAGGTTTCCCACGAGCTGAAGAAAAGGGGCGTGCTGGGTGAGACGGTTCTCACTCCTGAGGCTTTCCTTCGCCTGATAGGACGCTCATCAGATTGACGGAGGTGCCTTCGAGCGTGTGCTTTAAGTCGTAGAGCTTCATGTTCACTTCAAACCTCGCGTGGGGGTCGTTTATCTTCTCCGCCACCTTAAACGCTACCTCCAGTATCTTCTTGGCGTCTTCCCTGTTTCTATCTGCCTCTATCAGGGCTATGGAGTAAAGCGCCATGGCTTTGTGGAATGGGTGTGTTATGTGCTTCAGAACCCGCGTTGCCTTTTCCAGGTCCCCTTCCCGGTACAGCTTTTCTGCCAGCTGGGCCAGAACAACGTCGAGTTTTTCTGGGTCCTTGACGAGGTTCATCGCGTAGCCCGCTTTGTCAAGGAGGCCATGATTCACGAGCCCGAGTATTATTTCCTTTAGTATGTTCGTGCTGTTTATTGCGAGGTCTATGGCAGCTTTGAGTGTCATGTCCCCGCTGAAATCATCGTTGATTTTGTAAAACGCGATGGCAATGTCCGCCATTAAAACCGCACGGTGCAGGGGGTTAAGTATAGTGTTCACCAGGATGGTCAGCTCCTTAATCCTGGATCTGACCTCGGCCTCGTTTGGGGGGATGGCTCCTGACTTATTTCCAGTGAGATTGCCCGTTGAGAGGATTTCTCTGAGCACCATTCTCAGGGCCAGGAAAAGATTGTGCTCCTTGCTTATATCACGGAGAAGGAGTATGGCGTGGTCTATATTGCCCTCCTTTAAAGAATCCTCGATTTCATCAAGTATCTCCAGGTCTGATTTTTTATTCTCCCTACCCCCAAGGGACTTGAAGAACTCGTCGAGTTTGCTTCTACTCATCCTTTCCCCCCGAGCAACAATTCCAGGTAGGATCTTCTCTCGAGTTTGGTTACCCCTATCGAATTGAGTATACCCCGAAGTCTCTTTACGGCGGGCTCTATCTCCTCCTCGCTCTCCACAAGGGTCTCCACTTCCACGAACTTGCCGAGTCCTTCCACATTGTCCAGGGTGATTACTATCCCCTTGTCGTAGTAGTACTTCTCCCGCACTTTTACAACGGTCATGACCTCGTGGAAACCCAGGGAGTTCAGTATCTGTTCATGCTCGTCGGGGTCGGTTATTGGCACCTCTATCTCCCGGCGCGTTTTTGATTCCTGGTCAAGTTTGGGTCCTTTGTACGTCAAGAACGCCTCAAAATGTCCATTAAATTTTTTCACCCGTATCCTCAGTGCCTCATCCGTTTCGCTGAAGTCCCGGCAGGGGTGCGAGAAATACGTGTCCTCCTGATACTCCCGCCTCATGAGCTTGAACTTCTCCCGGACATGGTCGAAAATGTCATCGTTGGCGTACCCCTTCAGCTCAACTTCTATCATCGCGGTGCCTCCGTTGCCGGACGTTTCTGAATCGTTGTTGCATTATCAATATCAAAGTTAACCCCGGACAAAATAAACTTTTTCCTTGGAACGCTTTGGGGACATTGTATAAATTCCAAAGAGTTAGAAGTACCGGAAAAATTAGAAAAGGCCCCTGATCACGCGGGAAGCGGTTATCATGCCCTCAGCGTTTGTTTTGGTGCGTGTTGAGTGGATCGCCGTTGAGTAGTACCTCACGGAATGAGGTCCATCTCGCGAAGCTCCTCGAGGAAGCGCCTGGCAAACTCGATGGTCCTGTCTATGTCCCTCAGATCGGCGGTCTCGACCTGGCTGTGCATGTAGCGTATCGGTATGCTGAGGACTGCCGTTGCAACGCCCTCGCGGTTGATCTGCATTATGTTGGCGTCGGTTCCGGTAGGCCTCGGGCTGGCCTCGACCTGGAGCTCTATTCCGTACTTCTTGGCAACCTCGTCGGCGAAGGCGCGAACCTTGGGGTTGATGTTCGGCCCGACGTCCATGACCGGGCCGCCGCCGAGCTTGGGCACAATTTTGCCCTTGTCGCCGACCTGCTTGGCGAAGGTGACGTCCATGGCTATGCCTATCTCGGGGTCTATGGCGTAGCTCGCGACCCTGGCACCGCGGAGGCCGACCTCCTCCTGCACGGAGGCGACGAAGTAGATGTCCGCCTCGTGGCTCTCAACCCTCCTGGCGGCCTCTATCATGGCATAGAGGCAAACCCTGTCGTCGAGGTAGGGCGTCGCAATCCTGTTCTCGTTGAGCTGAACGAAGGCGGGGGCGAACTCACCGACGGTTCCAACGCGGAAGCCCATCTCTTCGGCTTCCTCCTTACTGTCCGCGCCGACGTCAACGACTATGGTATCCCAGTCGGCGGCCTTCTTCCTGTCCTCCGGCTTCTGGAGGTGGGGCGGTATGTGGCCGACGACTCCAAAGCGCTCGCCCTTCTCGGTGAAGAACCTTATCCTCTGGGCGACGAGGGTTCTGGGGTCAACGCCTCCAACGGGAACGACGTGGAGGTAGCCCTCCTTGTCTATGTGGTTGACCATGACGCCTATCTTGTCCATGTGGGCCGCGATCATTATCCTCGGCCCGTTACCCTTCTTGTGGGCGATAACGTTGCCGAGCTTGTCAACGTATATCTCGTCCACGTGGTCCTTCAGGGCCTCGAAAACGACGTCCCTTATTCCAAGAAACTCGTGGCCGGAAACGCCTGGCGCCTCTACAACTTTCCTGAGCAGTTCAATGTCCACCATGGCTTTCGCCTCCTTTAGATTTCCATCTGAATGTGTTTAGTCAGCTTAATAAGGTTTACGAAAGAAAAGGGATTCAGCCGAGGATGACCTGCAGGTAGGCCTCCTCCTCCGGCTCCAGATGCTCTATCTCCCACACAACCTTTCCGTCGCCTATTTCGGCCCTGCCCTTCGTCGCCCTGACCTCTATCGCGTTGACCCCCTTCTCGAACCTGAAGTTATCGACGCCCTTCAGCCGGGGCGCCTTTACCTTGACGAAGTAGTATCTGTCGAGGGTTTCCTCCAGAATCGTTGGCCTGAAGAATGCCATGTACGAACTTCCGGCCAGAACCACGCCCGCAATCAGAAGTATTGCCGCCAGCGGGCCGTAATTCTTCGTGGGCTTTGAGGGAATGGTGGTTGTGGGTGGTTGGGGTGTGGTGGTCGTTGGGCTCGGGCTGGACGTTGTGGTCGGCGCGGAAGGCTTTTCCGGTTCGGCAACTTTGAGATTGGCGGACGTGCCCAGATACCTACTGCTCGTGGCCCGAATCATGACCGTTCCATACCCGGTGATTTCAAGGTTAACTACCGCGGTCCCGGATGTGTCGGTTATCCTGTAATCCGTCCCCTTCGGCCCAACGGCCACAACGGTTACATTGGCCAGGGGGTCGCCTTTTGTGTTGGTGACTGTGACAACAATTCTGGTTTTATTCTGGAAGAGTGTCATCTGTAGGGAGTCCACATTGACAGTAGTGTGGGCTATTCTTCCGTCCAGATTCAGGGTTATCCGGTAAGTTCCGGGGGTGGATACTGCGTAAATCACCCTGCCGCTTTCATCGGTCGTGAGCACCGTACCGTTGATGCTGACGGGGATTCCCTCTACACCCCTTCCATCCTCCCCATAAACCTCTACGTTTATTGAACCGTCCCTGTAAAACGCCCGGTAGGTGAGGTTCCTCTGGTATACAATGAACGTCTTGGAAACCTCTTTGAAAACTCCGCTAAAGTTTGCCCACAGAGTCAGGGTGTATTCCCCGATTTCAGGCTTCTGGAGGAACACATCCTGTTCCCACGAGTCTCCGGGTTTAATGTATGTCACCAGGCTGACGTTCTTAACGATGTGTCCGTTGTGGTTCATATAATATCCGATCCTTCCGGTCAGCACGCCGTTCGCCCCGGTAACGGCCTTAAGTTTCAGCGAAACCTCATGACCGTATATGTACTTCTCCTCAGAGATGACGTACAGGGAATAGTCCACCACGAGTCTGACTTTAACATCGATTGGGGCTTCACTATACGTGTTTCCCATCCTCGCTACCAGTTTCAGGGTGTACCTCCCGGTGTCTGCGTTCAGTATTTTCACGGAGAGCGTGTCCTGGTAGGTTTGGTTCGGTCCTATAGGCTCTCTGATGACCTTGCTCTGGTAGAGGAATCCTTCGGCAGGCCCTGTGATGTAGACGCTGACGTTTTCGAGGGTCTGGTTTCCGAGGTTCTCCAGCCTGAACGGGATTATTATGGTGTCCCCGGGAACCCCGGAGAAGTCGTTGTTCAGCGGCACGATTACGAGAGGCGACTGGGCGCTTGTGGGGGGCAGAAACGGAAGCACCGCAGTGAGCAGGAGTATCATCATGATGCCCCTAAGTTTCACGTTCTATCACCCCTTTGAGGGACCTCTGTCGCCCGATGACTTCATCGAAGGTAAGGTAATTCTTTGTTTGAAGGCTCACCTTATAGTTCTTGCCCCCTTTCTCCAGGTTTGCTGGGTAGAAGAACCTCCAGCCGTTGTTGATGAACTTAACCGCCACCACGGGCCTTCCCCCGAACCGCTCGGCAAAGGCTGTCAGCTTTCTGTAGTCCTCCTCGCTGAAGTAGAGCCGATCATCGTGGGTGCTTTTGACCTCTATGCAGAGGTAGAGTTTCCCGTTTCCGGCTATTATATCAACCTTCTTGCTTCCGGCAGAGCGGACGACCGCGAAGCCGGCTTTTTCGAGCATCTTTATGAGTTCCCTCTCCGCGCTCGCTCCCCTTCTGTACCTCATTGCACTCCCTCGAACCATCTTGCCCGGTTAGGTTTATAAGTTATGTCGAGGAGTAAAGCTGGTGATGCTTATGGCGATTTACGAACTCGATGGAAAGAGGCCTAAAATTCATGAGACCGCCTTCGTCGATGAGAGTGCCTCCGTCATAGGAGACGTCGTCCTTGAGGAGAAGAGCAGCGTCTGGCCGAGCGCCGTTTTGAGGGGAGACATAGAGCAGATTTACATTGGCCCCTGCTCCAACGTTCAGGACAACGTCAGCATACACACCTCCCACGGCCAGCCGACGATAATCGGAAAGTACGTCACCATCGGCCACAACGCCGTCGTGCACGGTGCCGAGATAGGTGATTACACCATCATAGGCATGGGTGCCGTGGTGCTCGACGGTGCCAAGATAGGCAAGCACGTCGTTATAGGTGCCGGTGCCCTCGTTCCGCCCGGAAAGGAGATACCCGACTACAGCCTCGTCGTCGGCGTTCCCGGCAAGGTCGTCAGGCAGCTCAGCGAAGAGGATATCGAGTGGACGAAGAAGAACGCCGAGATATACATGGAGCTGGCTGAGAAGCACCTCGGGTCAAGGAAGAGGATCGAGTGATGCCGGATGCTTTCCCGTCTTCTTTCTCACGTTCCCCACATTTTGTTCAGGCCCGTTTACGACGTCTATGAGGGGTACCTTCTTGATCGGGTCAAGGGAGGCCGCATACCCAACCACGTGGCCATAATAATGGACGGAAACAGGCGCTGGGCCAGAAAGCTCGAGAAGCCCCCCTGGTACGGCCATCTCTTCGGCTCCCAGAAGCTCGAAGAGATACTCGAGTGGTGCCGTGAGCTGGGTATAAGGACTCTCACCGTTTACGCCTTCTCCACCGAGAACTTCAAGAGAACGCCCGAGGAAGTGAACGCTCTCATGGGGCTCTTTGAAGAGAAGTTCAAGGAACTCCTCACCGACGAGAGGGTGCACAAGTACGGCATCCGCGTTAACGTCCTGGGCAGGAAGGAGCTTCTCCCTGAGAACGTCAGGAAAGCCGCGGAGGAGGCAGAGAGGGCCACCCGGAAGTACTCCAACTACACGCTGAACATAGCCCTCGCTTACGGGGGGAGGAGTGAGATAGCTGATGCGGTTAAGGACATCGTGAGGGACGCCCTGGCTGGAAAGATAAAGCCGGAGGACGTTGATGAGGAGCTCATAAAGGAGTACCTCTATTACCCGAACATGCCCGACCCCGACATCGTCATAAGGACCGGCGGAGAGGAGAGAATAAGCAACTTTCTCCTGTACCAAATTGCATACAGCGAACTGTTCTTCGTTGATGTGTATTTCCCAGAGTTTAGAAAGATTGACTTCCTCAGAATAATACGCGAGTATCAAAAGCGCCAGAGGCGCTTTGGGAGGTAGCTTTTCTCCATCGGAACCTTTTCCTCCCTGAACGACCCTTTTTAAAATTTTCCGCTAAAGCTTATTAACGTTGGCTTCGAGTTCCCCACGGTGGTGACTGATGCAGTACGGTGAACTGAGCCCAAGAATAAAGAGGGTCTACGCTCAGGTGAGATACCTGGATGATTATCACTGGGAAATAACGGGTGACAGGATAGTGGGGATCCACAAGAAGAGCAACGTCCGGGTCACAATAGACGTCGCGGACAACAAGGAGCACGCGGAGAAGCTGGCCAAAAGTGATGGGGCCGGAATACGGATAATAGCGGTTCCGGACAAGAACGTGTTCTACGTCCACAACGGGGCGTTCATCCTTACCTACCGCTACATAAAGGCGACCCTCGCCGATATCAACGACCACATCGTATGGAGCGGCTTCAAGGTCGTCGAGGATGGGGGGAACCTGATCCAGGAGGACCTCTATGAGTACCTCGGAGGCGCCCTCATCAACCACATCAAGAACAACATGCTCGCCGGCCAGGATTACGTCTTCTGGCAGTTCTACAGGTGTGAAGAGTGCGGAAAGTACGTCGATGTCGAGAGCCTCGAGAGGCACCTGAAGGCGCACGGCATCAAGCACCACGAGAAGGGCGAGGAGCGCTATGAGGTCTTTGAGATAAACTTCAGGGACGGCAGGGTCTACGACAAGTACGGTAAGGAAGTCCCTGTGAAGGAATTCAGCGAGGATGCCAGGGACTTCCTGAGTGAGATCCTCGCAGGGGCCTCACAGGGTGGCCCAAATGAGTGATTTTAATATTTTTGATTTGTTTCAGGATAAATGCATTTCCGGTTCCACCGTCGCGGTTATATATGATGCGTACTCCTCGGCGTGGCAGGTCTCTCTCCTTTTTCTTGAGAAAGCCCTTGAAGAGGGCTATTTTGGGGTTATGTCAAATTACAGCGTCCCCCTTCGGGGACTGTTTCGACGGGGCCGCAGTGTCGGACTGGACTTCATGGAAGTGCTCCAAAACGGCAACCTTGCAGTGATAGATGTGTTTGGCTCCCGCTACGCAAGTACAGAAAACCTCCCGGGTGTGTTCTACCTCGACAAGGTTGAGCCCGAAACAATAAACCCCAAGATAGACCGTATCTACTGGGGCCCCCTTAGGATGAAGGTGAGCTCCGGGAAAATTATCCGGTTGGTATACACCCTCGACGGTGCGGCTATGATGCTCGGAGAGGAGAACACGCTCAAGCTGCTCAACCAGACCGTGGCCACAAAGAGCGTTAGATTCCCCGATTCGATTCTTCTGCTCCCCGTGAACTCGGATATAGTTTCAAAGAGGTTCGTCGCGTGGACTTCTACCATCAGTGATTACGTCGTTCTGGCGAGGTCGTGGATCGAGAAGGATTACATTAAGGAGCTGCTGTACATAATAAAATCCCCCTGTGCGGATTTTGAGCCGGTCACGTACTCCCTGAGGGTGACGGGGGATAAGGAAAAGATATACCTGAAAAAAGTGCTGAAAGAGAACCTCAACCCCTGAACTTGGGCCTCCTGCTGAGGAGCAGCGGCAGGGGCCTCGGCCTGTACGGGAAGCCCTCGACCTGGCTCCTTATCTCCCTGATGAGGTCCTCGAGCTGCATCTCGACCTGCCTTCCGTCGCTCCTCCTCCTGACGGTTACGGTGCCCTGCTCCTTCTCGTTCCTGCCGACGACGACCACGTAGGGAATCCACTCCTTCTCGGCCTTCCTTATCTTCTTGTTGAGCCTGTCGCCGGTGTCATCGACATCAACGCGGATCCTGGCTCCCTCAAGCTTTCCGGCCACGTAGAGTGCGTAGTCCATGACCTCCTCACTGACCGGGACAACGCGGACCTGTATCGGACTGAGCCAGAGCGGGAAGGCCGGCTTGGTGCCCTTCGCCTGAAGCTTCGCCTGCTTCTCAAGGATGGCGTACATGACGCGCTCTATGGCCCCGCTCGGCGAGCAGTGGAGTATGAGCGGGTGCTCCTCCCTGCCTTCCTCGTTGTAGTAGGTTATGCCGAAGCGCTCGGCGTTCTCGACGTCGATCTGGACGGTGCTCAGGGCAGCGGCCTTGTCGAGGTTGTCCACGAAGTTGAACTCGAACTTGAGTATGAAGTAGAAGAACCTCTGCTTCCACATCTCGATGAGGACAGGCTTGCCGATTATCCTCGCCAGCTCAACGACGAAGTCCCTGTTCTCCTTCCAGAAGTCCTCGGTGAACCTTATGGCAACCTCGTAGTCGTCCGGGGTGAGACCAACTCCCCTGAGAACCTCCATGCTGAGCTTGTACTGCTTCTTGAACTCGTCCATCGCCTGCTTGAGGTCCTTAGCTACGGTGTGCATATCGGGCATCGTGAAGGCCCTGAGCCTTCTCAGGCCCGAAAGCTCGCCGCTCTTCTCGCGCCTGAAGGAGTAGCGGGTAAGCTCGTACATCCTGAGCGGCAGGTTGCGGTAGCTTATGGTGGCGTCCTTCTTTATAAGGAACTGGCCGAAGCAGGCAGCGAAGCGGAGGAAGAACTTCTTGTCGCCGCTCTTGACGACGTACTGCCTCGCCGGGAAGCGGTTGAGGTACTTCTCGAGCGCAGGGTGCTCGAAGTCGTACATAATCGGAGTCTCGACCTCCATGGCGCCGTACTCTATGACCTTCTCGGTGACGTACTGCTCGAGGAGACCCTTTATCAGGCGCCCCTTCGGATAATACCTGAGGTTTCCGCCGTCGCTTCCCGGTTCGTAATCGACGAGCTCGTGCTCGAGCATGAGCCTGACGTGCGGCGGCTCCCTGTCGGCTATCCTGTTCTTGCTTATCTCGTAGTTGGCGAACTTCCGGAGGTTCTCGTGCCCGGTGAAGTCGAACTTCTCGACCTCGACCAGCTCACCCTCGGGGGTGAGCACGTACCAGTAGCTCTTCAGCTCCTCCTCCTTCTCAAGGGCTATGTTGCGCTCCTCTTTGCTGACCGTCTCGCCGCTCGGGACTATCGTCCTGCTGAGCTCCGCCAGCGGGTGGCCCTTGCAGCTCAGCCTGAACGCCTTGTAGTAGCCGAAGGGCGCGCGCTTGACCTCAAAGCCCTCCTCCCTGAGTCTCTCCTCGATCTTCTGGAGCACTTTGAGGGCGACGTCGGGCTTTGCCAGCTCGCTGCTCAGGTGGGCGAAGGGATAAACGAATATCCTGTCAGCATTTACCTGTGAAGCAACGTCCTTAATCTCGACAACGGCCTTCTCGACGACCTCATCGGGGTTGGTCTCGTCGACCTTCTCAACGCTCGTGAAAACCGCCAGAACCTCGTCGAGCCTTCCCTTCTTCTGTTCTTCACTTATCGGCTCCGGGTTCTTAAGGGCCCTGTCTTTGACCTCGTACTCGAGGTAGTCCGAGTGTATCAGAAGCATTCTCATCTTTAACCACCACCATAGGCTCAATTGGAATTACTAAAACTTTTCCCCTCGCCCTTATAAATCCTCCCGCATGGCAAAGGCTTAAAAATCCGGACCGCAACTTTCATGGAGGTGGGAGAATGGACGAAAAGAATGGCGCAAAAAACGGTGACATCGTTCTTCCCGGTGACTACCTTGGCGTCATAGAGGAGTACTTCCCGGGGGAAGGTGTTAAGGAAGAGAACGGTGAGCTCTACGCCGTGAGGGCTGGGAAGGTTGTAATCGACCAGGACAGGATGGAAATAAGCGTTGAACCCGTCACCGACACCCCGCCCCTGCCGCAGGTGGGTGACGTGGTCATAGCGAACGTCATAGAGGTCAAGCCGCAGGCGGCGATAGTCCAGCTGGTTAAAATCGAGGGAAGGGAGGACGATAGGGAGATAGCCACCTCGAAGCTCGCGGGAATCCATATATCCCAGGTCCGGGACGGTTACGTTGAGGGCATGTCCACGGAGTTCAAGGTCGGCGACATCGTTAGGGCAAGGGTCATAGCCAACGAGAAGAGTCCCATACAGCTGTCCACCAAGGGGCCGGACCTCGGCGTGGTATATGCCCTCTGCTCCCGCTGCAGGACCCCCCTGGTGAGGCGCGGCGACAGGCTTATCTGTCCGCGCTGCGGAAGCGTTGAGACGAGGAAGCTCTCCACCCTTTACAGGAAGATGAGGGTGTGAGCATGGCGAGGGCCAAGAAGGTAATAACCATCCACGTCCGCGACGACCGGGAGAAGGAGGAGTTCATGCGGGAGCTTCAGCGCCTCCGCCTTCCGGCGTTCATATACGTCCACGGCAAGCTGAACGACCTGAAGATAAACGTCCAGGGGACGAAGGAGGACATCCGCGAGGCCATCCGCAGGATACGGGAAATACACAACCGCGTCAGGGCCAAGCTCTACCCGGACAAACGTGGCCTCTACAGGTACACCATAGACGACCTCTTCAGAGAGGCGGGGGCCAGCGTTTCAACCCCTATCCTCGTAAAGACCCTCGAGCTCCTCGGCGAAACCGTTGAAGTGCGGGATGGGGAGCTGGTAACGTCCATGCCATGGGAGGAGCTGGTCTCCCTGACGGGAACCCTTGGCGGATACCTGTCCGACATCTCCCTCCAAACAACGCGGCAGATAAGGGAGGTCGTCCTGCCCGCCGCCGTTGCCTACGATCTCGAACCGGAGGACGTCATCGACCTCCTGGTGGAACTCGGTCTCGCAGAGTGGAAGGAGGATAAGTTTAAATACGAACTGGTGAAGAACAAGGAGCAGGCGCTGGAGATGCTGATTAGCCACTTGAAGGGTGAGGAAAATGAAGATTGAGGTCATCAAGCGTGAGGAAAACGTCCTTGAGTTCTACCTCGAGGGAGAGGATCACACCTTCGCCAACCTGCTCAACGAGGTGCTCCACGAGAACAAGCACGTCACCTTCGCGGGCTACACCATAGAGCACCCGGTTCTCATGGCCCGGAAGCCGAAGTTCCGCATCGTCACCGACGGCAAAGTGACTCCAGAGAAGGCCCTTGAGGAGGCCGCTCAGAAGATATTCGACAGGGCAAGGGCCGTTCTCGATGCCTGGAAGGAAGCCATAGGCGAGTGACCTTCCTTTTCTCCTTTGATGTGTTCCACGCGGCGATTTTCGAAACCCTTAAATTTGGAACTCTTCTAACTTCCAGTTGAAATGGATACATTTCGAGGGATGGAATCTTGAGGCACCCTGAACGAGCTCTTGCCCTCATCGTACTGGCCGGTCTCACAGTCCGGCTTGCCCTTGCGCCCTATTCGGTGGGAAGCGACCTTGCCCAGTTCTACGGCTTCGCGGGGACGATGCTAAAACACGGCGCGTGCTTTTACTCATATGCGGATTCCTTCGCCTATGCCGCGAAGGGCTGGCCCTACCCGTGGCCCTACGTCTACGGCCCAGTTCTGGCCTACCTGCTGGCCGGGATCAGGGTTCTCGTTGGCGGAGGGGTTGAGACATTCTGGAGCGGCGGCGTTTACCACGTCTACGTGGACCCCAGATGGGCATTCTCCGTTAAGTTGCTCTTTATAACTGCCGATACGGCAACCGCGGTTCTTATCTACCTACTTCTTCGGAAAAAAGGGGAGTGGAAGGGTCTCATTGGAAGCGCCCTCTACTATCTAAACCCCATGGTGATCCATGTCTCTGCGGTTTACGGCATGTTCGATGCCGTTTCCCTGGCCGTTTTCCTCCTCGGACTTCATCTGCGGAACAGGGAAAACATCTCGCCCGCTTTCCAGGGCCTTTCCCTGACGATTAAACACACCCTCCTGTTCCCCGCCGTTGTTTCCCTGTGGGACTACCTCCTGGAAGGAGTTGGGGGTCTCAAAAAAGCCGCACTTCTCTTTGCAGGGGCCGCCGTGCCGTTTCTTCCCCTGCTGCTCCTCTGTCCGTCGAGCCTGCGCACGCTTCCCGAGCTGATGCAGGGGATTGAAGTCGGGTATCCCCTTCCGTTATCGTACAGCATGAACGGCTTCGTCAGTCTGCTCACGTACTTTCACGAGGCTCACGGGGTTGAGACGCTGATTTTTATCGAGCACTGGTACGTCCCGGCCGTTCTCCTTCTCTTTCTCACCCTTGTGAGGCATTCCTTTGAAAGAAACCTGGTGGTTTCCGCCTCGCTTGCCTACGCCGCCTTTACCGCCACCTACTGGCGCGTTAATCCCCAGTACCTCCTTCCCCTGGTCGCGTTTTTGACCCTCGTCGCCTTCAACATCCGGGGGAAGGTCAGGCTGATCTCACTCTTCACGGCCTTTTACATCGGGATATGGCCAATCCTCCAGCCGAGCGAGTTCTGGTTTCACGTCCACCTGCGGAACCCCAACTGGACCGCTGTTAGGTTTGTGGGCCGCTTCACGATTGGGGTCTGGGGCGATGTCCCCTACGTCGCCTATTCTCTGGTTCTGAGTATCCTGCTGTACGCCCTCCTCCTGGGGAGCACCCTGCCGTACCTCAAAAACCTTAAAGCCTGGTTCTCGGAGAGGGTTTGGGTGAGAGCTTGAGGTACGAGAGAAACTTCACGGACAGGGGACTTTCAAAGTTCGGGGACTCCCTGGTAAACTTCGTCTTCTCGCTCGCTTTGAGCGAGTATCTGGGTAGGCCCACGGGGGAGAGGGTTCCCAACGCGTCGCTCACGATAGCCCTTGAGCTGGCGGGACTCAGGCATGTTATTCCGCCGAGGACCGACAAGCACGGAAAGGGCGACATAGCGGAGGCCATCTTCGCCTACGCGTGGCTCGAGGGGAAGATAACGGTGGATGAAGCCGTCAGGATTTTGGAGGAGAACTTCACCGGGGACGTCACGCACTTTTCGAGAAAAAAGGAGGTGATAGGGAGGGCCTTCGCCGAGGTCTTCAAAGTAATTGGGGAGAGGCTGGGGCTGTAGGTAGCTAATCGCACCTGCCAGATAGTACCTGACCCTCATGTGGAAGGCAAATATAAACGCCAGGTAGTACGCTGGCAATATAATCGCCCAAGTGTATATCTTTGCGGCCCCCACCCGGAAATTGGTTCTGCGAATAAGATCCCTGTTGCTGACTAACACTGCCAGCGAAAGCAAGAGGACTGGGGAGATGACGATTAAAAGAAAGGAAGAGAAGCCCTCAAGATTAACTGCCACTTCAACCGCCTCCAATCAGGTTGGTGTCTGTCTGCTGGAGACTTTTGGCAAAACTCCGTTCTTTTAAAGCGAGATCCATTATACATGCCCTATTGAGACCTAGTTTACAAAGTTCACGCTTCATCAGTAACACCCCCATGTAATGCTGGATTTTTGTCACAGGTCTTCGGTGGGTGCTAGGAGATTCCAAATGTACAGTAGTGTTAATATTATTATGAACGTCGCAGTACTTAGTCCCAAAATCTCTTTGAGTGTAGTTCCTTTTGGCCATGCTGGGATAGACAGGAAAAAGCAAATATTTTAAAAAGATTCCTTGGATCTTTCCACTCAGTAGTCAGACTTAATTGCATCATTCATCCCCCGACTAATTGAAATTTATTTGCGCCCCTGAAACTCCTAGGAGCCTCATTGATGTGATAACATGAACCGCACCTACAAAGGTTACTGTCCCTGCTTGGGATACCGACGGTGGAGTGACAAGCACTAACGAGCTCCATAGTAGGATTAAGTACACTAATACATTCTCTCTCAATTCACTTTTGAGTTGGATCAGAATATAAGCTAATAACCCTACGATGGAACTATTGACGTAAGAGTCAAGTACACGAGTGAGCCTAATGTCAATCCGTCTATCAATGCCGTGGTTTTACTGCCCTACTGGCTATCAAAAATCCAAATATTAACATCCATCCTAGCAGGCCATTTTTTGTCTCTGACATTATAGCTGTCCAGAAAAGCACAAGATATGGTACTCCAACGTATATGCTAATGAAGTATTCATTTCTACCCTCTTCAAGCGAATTGACCACTGCAACGTAGGCTATTACGAAAATCAGCAGCATTGCAGGAAGAAAAATTAAAAAGAATCCAACAAGATTCTCAGGGTTCATGACTCATCACCCACTATCAGGTTATTGTCTCCTGGATCATTCGGAGGTATGGGTTCTATCAAGCCAATCCCGCATAGTTCAGCCCATGTTTGAACTAACAATGATAGCCCTGCAGTGTAAATTGCTTCGCCAGCAGAAGACATCCAAACTGCTAATGACTTGGGATTCTTTCTTCCAATATTCCATGCAGTTCTCCCTATCGAAATAGCAACAGATATCACTTCTTTTGAAGATACACTGATTTTTAACCTGGACTCCCATGGGTTCATTTTCACCACGTATGTTACTGGTTCTTTTAGTCGGTTTAAGTAGGCTTTAATTGCTATTGGTGTTCCGAGGTCTATGTCACTTAAGTCCACCGGGCACTCTCTTCTGAAGTTCACCGTTAATGGGAATTGTGAAAGTGAAAATCTCTGAATAGTCTGGGTTCAACATCAAGCTTTCTGGATTTGGAGCTATTAGGTTATCGCCTTCAGTACGGTCGTATATCTTGCCCCCGGCGAAGTAAACGTCCGTTATCCAGATGTCTACTGGCATACTGTCTAAGTTCTCCACTTCAATACGACACGATACTGAATCCACGTCCTCACTGACGAACTCCGGACTACAAGTCATCCACGCCATCACGCCACTGTTGGAGGTTACTGTTATAACTTTTTCATCTTCGATTTCCCCATTGACGTAAAGCGTGAAGTAATACTTTCCTGGGTTGGTGAGGGGCATGTTGAACCACGTGGCATTAACTCCAAGACCATCAATCCGATGTGGATTGCGTTCAAATACTCTGATGGGGAAAACCAACCCTCACTTTGCTCCAGTGCTCTTCCAGACTCCGTTCGGCTTTTCGTTGGTGTTTTGAGGAATAGATTGTGAACATATCCTTTTTATAGTCACTTTTTATTCCTCAGCTTCTGTAGGATTTTAATCTCCCTCTGCAACCACAGTGTAACTACACCGTATACAGCGGCAATTGGGGTTCTATAGACTACCATGAATAAGAGAGTTGGGAGATAGAGGATTAGTAGACATAATGTGCTTAAACTCTTGCATACGGTCTTAAGGTAATACCAGAGGAGAAACCAGAGTATAACACCAAAAGCCCCGTATCCTGGATATTTAAAGAGCAACGTTGCCGAAAAGACAAGAAATGGGATGGAGGCTAAGGCCCCACTGTTTTCAATCTCTCTTCTGGTTATTCCGATTGCATTTCTTCTAATGCTGATCAGAGCGGTTGCAAGCCATAGCATAAAGGAAGCGATAAGCGGCCAGAGTGCGCTCATTGAGTTCGAACGTAGAGCAATGTACCGGATGTTACAATAATCGCAAGACTAGCAATGGCCTGCCGTGAAGATATCATAGCAAGGGACGCTATAACGATCCACAAAAAGATAGAAACAGCAAGGGAAGTGTCCATTTTTCATCCCCCCACTACAGCATTATTGTCGTTTTCTTGTGGGAATCCATTCACACCCCATTTAATTATCCACTGAACCTCTGAGGCGGCTTTTCCAAGCTTTGGAAGACTTGTTAAAATGAAGACGCCCCAGCCCACAGGGTTACTGCCCTCAACAACAAGCTGTGCTGTCGATATTATTTCCCCTGCGGTTGAACCGTAATCAATAGCCTTTTCAGCTCCACTCCTTGTGTCCTTGTAACTTATTGTTATGACATCTGAAACTGGATAATTCAGGCAGCTGAACTTGCTTCAATTAAGTATGAGTGTCCCCCAAGCTCGTTAATGTATGTCTCGTAAATAGGTTTTCCGAAGTAATAATTCGCCAGCTCGTCATTTATCGCGATTGTTATCGTTAAATCCTCCTCCACGTTCGTTGGGCTTAGGGCCACAGTTTGCTTGCTAACAGTTACACTACTCGGCCCATTTGGCCACACCTTCTTGCCTCCAAATTTGACAGCTTTTAGGTTTACAGTAATTGTTGTTGGTTCCTTTAACTCAAAGTGAACAGTACAAGTGGTTGAACCGTCCAGGGGGATAACTGTAGGTTTGCATTCCATGCTTGCAATCACATTACCCGCGGGCTTCACTTCAACCCTCACCTTGCTCCAGTGTTCGTCTCTTGAACGAACAGTAAACAATCATAGTTGTTATTGCACTCATGGGCACAATAAAGAGCCAAAATTGGGTATTTGAAGAATATGCATTGAGCATAAAGAGTGGAGTTGAAATTAGGATAAAAATTGAGAAAAATTGCTTTACTTTTCCACTCTTTCCAAGCAAGAACTCATACACAATATCAAAGCCTAACCTGCAGTAAATGCCCTTATAAACGCGCCTACCAAGCTTTCTGACCGATAGCGCTACTGTGAATACAATGATTAGACCAAGGATTATTCCAACAAGAGAGTTAATCCCGCTCTTAATACCGTATTTCCAAGATTCCACACCAATAAAAGCAAAGAGGAACAGGAGCAAATACCGGTATTTCGAGCACAGGGTCATGAACTCACCCCTCAAGTGTGTTCTAATATTCCAGGTTTGATGAACGCATTCCAAAGGAATGCCAAAGGATCAAAACTTAGCTTTGAGCTAAGTCGTATGCCTGAAATCCTTATTGAGCCCAGCTGAAAGCTAATTGCTGTATTTGGATCTACAATTGCTGCCGTCCCGCTGAGTATGTAGTCTGCCGCAACGGTTTTGCTGTCCATTTTTACCTTTACCTCGTATCTAATGTTGCCAGTGAAGTGGGACCATGTATCTTGAGATTCGAGTTTGTACCCTAAAGTGTATGTTATGTCCGCCGTGCTCGGATCATTGTTCTTAATCACTACCTCCGTGGCATCGGCGACACTAACTGGAACCCAACTGCTGATCTCTAGTGGGAGCTTGAATGTCACTCTTTTAACATCTTGGGGAGCCAAAGTAAACTCTAAGGGATTCACCGTCCAGGCTCCGGAAAGGGTGTCATTTAGTGCTCCAGTTATTGAGTACTCGCTCACAGCAATGTCCCTTATATCCACTGGAGTTGAATATGGGTTTTTCAAATCCACCCAGCAGGATAGCACTGCACGATAAGCATGATCCTTGAAGTCAAACACTGGATTCTCACATCCAACCTTTGCCTGTATTAGTGAGCTATCGTTCACATAAACGTTAGCAGTTGCTACTGTTTTTCCACCAATTTTCAGGTATAAGATAGTGTTCTGTGTGACAATTTTTGGCTCGGACCACTCGCTCATTGTTTTCCCCGCATATATCTTTAATGCCCCACCTTGGATGATGTAACCGCAGCCACTGCACCCGTACTCCGTGTCTTTCTTTGGCCACCACTTTGCTCCTGAATCATCGACCAGTTTGATGTTGAAAGGCCCTTGAGCACAGTTTGGATCCAAGTTGGTGACGGTAATGTGGACACTCACGCTGTCCCCCGCCTCAACCCATTCTGGGTAAACCTCTAAGTGACCCTCCAGGGGAACATCGCTCAAACAAGTCGAAGTCGGAGGATCTTGTATTGTTATCTCGCCGCTCCTCGAATCCTCTAGTTTTCCATCCTCCCACACTTCTACCCTCCAGTCATGATTCCCAGCGGTTGCGGTCCACGTTAAGGTTGTGGTGCTCTCGTCGTTGCCTCCAATTGAGACGGTTCTGCTGGACTCCTTGACCCCATCAATAAACAGCTTCACATTCAGAGATCTGGACCGAGAGGAGGGGTTTCTGATACTCACGTCGAATCTCACTCTGTCCCCATCATCCGGATTCCGGGGTGATACATCAACGTCCGATATGACCAGGGTCCCCGTGGTTACTATGACCTTATCACTTGCGCTCTTCTTGTGTCCGTTCCACGAAATGGTCGCCCGTGCCAGATATGTGCCGGAATCTGGATATGCCACGGTTTTGGTGAGTATCGTCTTCTCACCATTTGCAGGGATCGTGACGGTACCTGAATAGTTTTTGGGGTCAAATTGGGGGAGAGATACTGTTACTCTGTACTTGACACCGTCCACCGGCAGACTATTGCCGTTTTTAACCTTTACCGTATACGTGACGCTCTCTCCCTCAACAATGTTGTGCCTTGATGCAGTAACGATGACATCGACCTTGCTCCAGTCAATTGAGGACCCGAGATCGATGGTTTCTGAGTAGCTCCTTGTTATGGTTCTGTCCTGACATTTCCTGGAGAGGGTCTGGCCGTCTTTAAATGATGTTGGTGGGCTGCTGCATACTGGCCGATAGGTGATTTTTACGTTCCCGGTTATCCGTATACTGCTTCCGGATACCCTGGCTGAGAACTTCCCGCTCCTCCATGTTTCCTCCTCGTCCGGGCCCAGGTAACTTATGGTTCCTGTGTCAGTTCCCCCAGAGGTTTTGTCTGAAACATTGACCCGGATTTTGCTTACCGAGTTATACTTGGCTACCATCGAAATTTCGACGTGGTACTTTATCTCACCCGCATCGTTCCTGTCCACCACGACACTGATCCCTTTTATCTCGAGAACTCCGAGAGTATTTTCCATATCCAGCGCTTCTTTGATCAGCCATTCGGGCAGGTTCAGGGGTTCTTGGACGTCATTAGATGTATTCTCCACTGGGACGGTCTCTTCGGTGTCCGCACCGTTCATGGGTCTGGGCTGACCGGGTTTAATATTGTCATAACACGATACCCTTTTGATCTTGCTAGTGCTGTATATCATGTAGACCCCAAGGGACTGTTTTAACTCCGCCATTTTTTGATTTATGATTTTGTCAATCTCGGGGTTGTCGTTACCCCCTTTCTTTGCCTCCAACAGGGCCATGATGTTGCTTGACAGCTCATATGCTTCGAGGGCAGATGGCCAGTAGTATACTGTGCGGTTTATTGTTATCCAGGTCTCCGGACACCAGACTTCTGGAGTTGATTTTACGTCAGCGTCACCACTCCTACCGATGTCTTTTATGAGAAAATCACTATAGACCTTGACTATTTTTGTTCTTTCGATTGTGAATACAATGCCTCCGTTGGGAGTTCTCTTCTCAACCTTTGTTATCTCATTTTCTTTGTGATGGTGGGTGGAGGTATTTTGAGATCGATCCGTTGAGAGTTATGTTCCGAGGCGGTCTTGGTATTGGATGGGGAGGCATGAATTTTGTATATTCGTACTCCTTCTCCTTTGGTTTTATCCTATCAAGAATCAGTGCGGTTATTAGCTCATTTAGTCCGCGGACGTTGCTGTAAAAAGTTTCTATACCCGTCGAATCTCCCGAGTAATTGTAGTAGCTTGCATATGTTTCGATCCACGACCTTTTCAGAATTGGGTTGACCTGAAGGGACAAGCCTGCCGTTGAAGGGGCCTCTTCGATATTTTTCCAATAACCTGTTTTCAAGGCCCATGCTCCGTACTCGTTGTATTTGAATGCCACGTCGATGAATGCCATGGAGAAATCCTCGAGGAAAGCCGTCATATTGAAGTCTTCGTTAATTTCGTCAGCGTTCTTAACAATGTACTCTTCCAATGCTTGAATCTGCTCATCAGTCCAGCCTTGGGCTTTCAAAGCCTCTACCGTCTCTTGGGGGAGACCGTTCTGGCTAATGTTCTGAGCCATTTCCCTCAGCTCTTCCACAGTGTAGAACGTCTTCACGCCGGAAGCTTTCAGTTCCTCTAGAGCCTGCCAGATTAATGCTGAAATGTTGGCGGCATTCTCGGCACCGAGGCGAGAGTTTTGGATTAACTCCTTGACAAGAGTCGTGTTTCCAGTGGCGTTGAGACGAACCACAAGTTCGGATTCCCTGTTGAGAATCTCCCAGAATTTCTCGTACGGGTCGTTCTGGGCGTCAACGCTAGTGGCGTAGGCTGTACTCCCTGCCGCTGCTACTATCGATCCTAGCAGGAGGATTACCAACAGTACTCCTACCGCCTTTCTCATTGAAATCTCACCATGACACTAATCCAAGTTAGAAATTAAAAGGTTTTTCTATCCATCTTCCGCACACCACCAAAAATAGTACGCAAAAAACGGAAAATCACAGGCTCGTCAGGAGCTCTATCAACCCCTGCTTCGTCGGGACCTTCATGAACTTCTCTGGGTCCTTAACCTTGAGGAGCAGGGGAACGTCCCCGAAGAGCCTGAGAACCTTTCCGAATGGTATGCTTCCCTCGCCGGGGAGCAGGTGGAGGTCGCCGACACCGTAGGCGAGGGCATCCTCAGGCTCAACCTGCGGGAAGAGCTTTCCGAAGTTGTCGTGTATCATGAGGATTACGGTCTTGTCGGTTCCCAGCTTTACGTCCTCGAGCAGCTTGTCCGCGTCACCCTGGGCGCTGAGGAAGGCGTGGGCGACGTCGAGGGCGAAGCCGACGTTCTTCCTGTCCACGTTCTCGACGACGTAGAGCGTGTCCTTGACGCTGAACGTGTTCTCGAGGGCTATCTTTATCCCGAATGGGTTCACCATGTCAGCAAGCTGCTGGAGGGCCTCTATTTCAAGGTCGAGCCTTCCCGTCCTTCCGCTCTGCATGACGATGACCTTGGCGCCCAGCTTTATGGCAACGTCTGCTATGGCCCTTGCAACGCGGAAGTGCCGGGTGTAGTAGATGTGATCGCGGAGGTTGACGGAGGTGGGCATCCTGACGATGTAGTCGATTCCGACGCCCCTCAGGGTCGTCTCAATGTTTCTGAGCTTTTTCTCAACAACGACGCCGTTCTTTATAAGGCCGAGCGTGTGGGGAAATATCGAGACGAAGTCGTAGTTCTTTATCTTGACGTCCGCGAGCACCGACGCGAGGGTCTTGTCCTTCGTGACGAAATGCGGATAGACAGTAATTCCTATCTCCATGCTACCACCTACAAGAGAGTGTGCCGCTGGATATAAAAGCTTACCGAGGACAGGGTTTAAAAGTTCCGGGCGGAACATCTTTCGGGTGAGTGGATGAGGGAAGATATCTGGAAGTACATATCCGCGATTCTTATACTCATGCTCGCCGCCTCAAGCGTGGCGGTGGTGCTGCTCTACATGCAGAACTCGGAGCTGAAATCTTACACCCCTTCGAACGTCTCCCCGATAGTTGTGGAGACCTCACTGAACGCGACGTGCAACGAAACGGCTTACAAGCTCCAGATAGAAGAGCTCCAGAGGCAGCTCGACTTCATGCGGGCCCAGCTCAGGGAGAGGAACCTGCCCGAAGGCAACACGACGATAGCCGTCGTCCCGATATTCGGTCTGATTGACGAGTACACCGCCCTAAGAATCGTGCCCCTTCTGAGGGAAATTGCCAGGAACGACTCAATCAGCGGCGTTGTTCTCTGGATAGAGAGTCCGGGTGGATACGTGGGGCCGGTGAGGGATATCTACGCCACGGTTCGGAAGCTCAACCTCATTAAACCCGTGGTCGCCTACACCGGTGGCATGGCGGCATCGGGTGGGTACTACATCGCCGCAGGCGCCGAGAAGATAATAGCGGACCCCCTCGCAGAGGTGGGCAGTATCGGCGTCATCTACGTCCACTACAATCTCCAGAAGAACTACGAGATGAACGGCATCAAGGTTGATGTCTTCAAGACCGGCCCCTACAAGGACACCGGCGCGGAGTGGCGCGACCTGAGCGAGGAGGAGCGTGAGAGAATAGCGAAGAGCATTGACACCTATTTCCAGGCATTCCTCCAGGCGGTGAGCAGCGGGAGAAACATGCCGCTCAACGAGACCAGGAAGTATGCAACCGGTCAGACCTGGTTCGCCATGAACGTGACCGGCTCCCTTGTGGATGAAACCGGGGACATCGACCGTGCCCTGAGGATACTCTCGGAGGAGCTCAACGTCACCAACCCACGCGTCATCATATACAGTGGGGACTCTCCTTCGGATTTTGGTATCTTTGGAAGCACCGCTCTCCTACTTGATCCGCGCTACGTGAGCGCTTACCTGAAGACCGGTAGGGGTGGTTGAAATGCTCTGTGAGGAGAAGCTCGAGGTCTTTGAAAACGGGTTCCGGGATGAAAAGTTCAACCTCGAGGTGGAGTTCTACGGGAAGGACGCCAGAAAGCTTCTCCTTGCAGTGATAAGGGAGCTTTACCTCCCCGATTATGGGGAGGACTACGTCTATCCCTTTGAGTGCGCCAAGGAGTTCTGGGACATCCACATGGATCCTTCCGAGATAGTCGCTGAGGAGTTCCGGCCGAGTCCCATCAAGTTCCTCAACCGCAGCGTTCTCAATCGCCTCGAAAAGGCCCTCGAGGAGATCGATGCGCCCCGGGAGGTTAAGGATGCCATAGACTTTGAAAAGGCCGAGGTTCACAAGCTCAAGAAAGGTTTATTAGCCATGGGGAAGAACTTTATACTCGGCGAGGGAGCGTACCTCATCGTCTTCAACAAACCCGGTGCGAGGGAGCTCATACTGAAATACCTGGGGATGCTCGATGGAGCTTGAGGCTGCAGTCTGGATCGCGATATCACTCGTTGTCCTCTACCTCGTCTGGGAGACGGTTAGCCCTATCCTTTCCCCCCTTATACTCGCGATAACCCTGGCCTACATTCTCTATCCGTTCCATGAGCACCTCTCCCGGAAGACCGGAAAGCGTGTTTCGGCCTTCACCATGACCGGTATCCTCACGATTCTGACGTTTCTCTTCATGATCGGCTTTGCCCTCTGGATAAACGACGTCAAGCAGTCCCTGGCGTACTACATCGATGCTTTTTTCCGGTGGTTGCTTGGCTTCCACCTTCCCCCCGCAATCTACGAGCTCATCCAGCGCCTCGCGGAGGATATTCCCAAGCGCTTTGAGGAGTACGTCCTGGGCTACACATACTCCCTCCCCAAGCTGTCCCTCCAGGCTATTGTGATGGTCTTCGCGTTTTATGGTATCCTCGTGAACACCGAGACAATAAGGGAGGAAGTTCATGCCCTCCTTCCACAGGACAACAGGGAGCTGGCCATTAAACTCCTGAACAGTGCCGGAAGGACCCTTCACGGCCTCCTTCGCGGATGGCTCGCTCTGAGCATACTCAAGGGTGTTGCCATCGCAGTGGGCTTCTACCTCTTTGCCATAGCCGACGCCGGCGGTGCAATAGCGGCCGGCATATTCACGATAATCTTTGAGCTTCTCCCCGTCCTCGGGGGATGGATAGTCTGGCTGGCCGGGGCGGCCTATCTGTTCGGCACCGGAGAGACTGCCGCGGCGGTCGTCTTTGCCCTCTACGGGGCGGTTTTCGTCTCCCCGATGCCGGACTACATCCTCAGGTCTCGCCTGGGCGAGAGGGAAACCGGGGTAAACGCGCTGATAAGCCTCGTTGGAATCTTCGGGGGTTACATAGCCTTCGGCTTCGTTGGCCTGATAATCGGCCCCGTTGCCCTGTCCCTCCTCGGAACCCTGGTTGAGGAATGGAAGAAGACGAAAGAAGCGGCCTCTACATCCGGAACTTCCTCATGAACGCTGCCGTCCGAACGGCATCGAGTGTTTCCCTGACGTCGTGTGTCCTGATTATGTTCGCTCCGTTGAAGACGGCCACTGCCGTGGCGGCAAGACTCCCCGGGAGCCTCTCCGCGGGGTCTTTTCTGCCAGTTATTGCCCCGATGAACGACTTTCTGGAGACCCCTATGAGGATTGGCCGTCCGAAGATTTTGAGCATGTTGAGGTTCGCCAGAACCTTTGAGTCCCACTCGTACCAGGGGGGCCACTCCGGGCGGAGAAAGCCTATGGCCGGATCCACCGCCACGTCCTCTATACCGTGTCTCTGGGCTACAACGAGGCTCTCTCTGAGAAGGTCTATCACGGTGTGAATCGGGTCGCTGAGGTTCCTCACCTTCCCATGGGCGCAGACTATCACCGGGGCACCGTGCTCGCCGGCCACTTCCGCCATCTTCGGGTCGCCCTTCAGACCGGTGACGTCGTTTATCACATCCGCCCCCGCCTTCAGGGCCTCCTCCGCGACCCTCGCACTCGTCGTGTCTATGCTTATTGGCACGTCCACGTGGTCGCGAATGGCCTTAACCGCCCATACTGCCCGCCTTACCTCCTCCTCGACCGGAATCTGGGTCTCGAGGTAGGGGGCGGTCGATTTGGCACCGATGTCGATGAAGGTAGCCCCATCCTCAACCATCTTCACCGCGGTCTCGATGAGCCTGTCCTCGTCGTCCCTGACGCTCCCCTTGTAGAAGCTCTCAGGGGAGACATTGATGACGCCCATTATCCTGGGCTCACTCAGATCAATCCCCGCGAACTTCATGGTTCACACCCAGCTCGAGCTTGATGGCCATGAATAAAAAGGTTAGCGTGGCTATCAGGACGGGCAGAAACGGGTCGACGTTCGGGTCGTTGGAATGCACAGCGACCGCGAGGAGGCCGTTGACCGCGCTGAAGCCTGCCAGGACTGCCTCGTCGGTCACCTTGGCGTCGAGCCTATCAAGAACGTGGAACAGGTACAGCTCCGCCACGAGAGGCGCTATCGTCAGTATCCCGATGAGCCCTGTAAATATCGTGAGGATGTACAGGGCAATCCCAAGTGCGTCATCACCTTCCCCCATATTATCACCGTTGGGTGTAATCTTTGGGACACTTAAAAGTTTTGCCAACCGTTAAAAATCGATACCCCCAACTTCCCCCGGTGACGTTCATGCTGATCCGTACTCCGAGGAGGCTTCATCTGGGTCTCATCGATCCATCGGCTACCTTTGGAAGGCGCTTTGGGAGCCTCGGCGTTGCCCTCGAAGGCGGCTACGAGGTCAGAATCGTCGAGGGCGAGGCCATGAAAGTGATTGCAGATGGGGAGGACAGGGAAACCATCGAGTTCGCCATAAAGAGGATGAACTCCGCCTACGAGACGGGGGTTAACTACATCGTCGAGGTCAGGAGGGCTATCCCCAGACACGTCGGCCTCGGCTCCACGACCCAGCTCAGCCTGGCGGTCGGCACTGCCATAGCAAGACTTAACAACATTAACGTTCCAATCGAAGAGCTCGCCAAGGTTCTCGGCAGGGGAAGGAACGGCGGTGCTGGAATCTACTCCTTCGCCTACGGCGGGTTTGTCATGGACGGCGGCGTCAGGGACGGCATTCCTCCCCTCATATTCCGGGAGGACTTTCCACCCGAGTGGGGCTTCCTCCTGGTGATTCCGGAGCTCAAGCCGGGTCTCGACGAGGAGGAGGAAAAGCCCGTGATGGCGAGTCTTGCCGGAAGGACAGACGTCGCTATGGAGATAAGCCACAGAATACTGCTTGGCCTCCTGCCCGCTTTGAAGGAGAGGGACGTAAAAACCTTCGGTGAACACCTCTCCGCGATACAGCGGCTCGTGGGAAAGCACTTCGAACCGTACCAGGGCGGGGAGTTCAGGGAGGACGTTAAACTGATGCTCGACTTTCTCGCCGAAAACACCTACGGCTACGGCCAGAGCTCCTGGGGGCCAACGGTTTACGGGCTGATCCTCCGGGGTGACTTCGAGAGGCTCAGCGCCGAGGCCCGGGACTACCTCAGGGAGCACGGGATAAAGGCGAAGGTCGAGCTCGGCCTTCCGAACAACGCCGGCGCGGAGATAATCGGGGAGAGCGCGTTCCTCGAAAGGTTGATAAGGTCCGTGGGTGGTTAACGTGACCCTCGACAGGTTCATCAGGGTGAGGTACCGGGCCGACGAGGAAAAGGTGAAGGCCCTCAGGGAGATTCTAAGCGAACTCGGCCTCGACTGCGCCAGAACCATCGAGGAGCGGGTTGACCTCCAGTTCGATGCGCTGAGAAACCTCCACGGGAACCTGAAAAACGATGAACTCTTCATCAAGCTCGTCATTGCAAACTCCCTCGTGAGCTATCAGCTGACGGCGAAGGGCGAGATGTGGTGGTGGGAGTTCTCCCGTTATTTTTCCGAGAACCCACCGGAGGGGAGTATAGTCGGGGCCTATTCCACGTTCCTGCCAAATTCAAAGACGAACAGACGGCTAACAGCGGGAAAGCTCAGGCGGCTGGAGCGGCTTGAGCCCTTCCTCGATTCCCTCTCCCTGGAAGACCTTGGAAACTACTACTTCAGTGGCATGGAACGCCTGCGCGACGAGCTCGCGAAAACGCTTGGCTCGAGGAAAAGTGCCAAGACTATCGTCTTCGCCGTCAAGATGTTCGGCTACGCCGGCAGGATAGCCTTTGGGAAATTCGTTCCCTACCCAATGGGCATCGAGATACCCGACGACGTGAGGATAAACGCCTACACGAAGCGCTTCACGAACGAGCCCCCGGTGAGCTTCTGGAGGGGAATCGCGGAGGAAACCGGTATTCCACCGCTGCACATCGATTCAATACTCTGGCCGGTTCTGGGGGGACACGATGAGGTTCTCACGCGGCTGAAAAAGCACTGCACGAAGTGGGAGGGCGTCTTGCGGCTGACGGCCCTTTGAATTTTTGACTTGGACGACCCAAAGGTTTAAATATTCCGCCGTCAATAACACCTCGAAGTTCGAGGCATCGGAGTGAAAGGTATGTCCGAGGTTCTTATAACTGTCGATGGAGCTTCGTCCAGCAACCGCGGGGGGGCGCCGTCACTTCAACCCCATAGGCAAAATTTTTATACTCCTTCGATTAGTTGTAGTCGGGTGGACGGCTTCACTCCGGTACCGAAATAAGGAGGTAGGTGTTATGTTTTGGGGATTTCAGCTTGAGTTCAAGCAGAGCCTTCGAACTAAGAAGCTCTGGGTTATCCTGGGTGTCATGATGCTTCTGTACATACCGGGGTTCTACTTCCAGAAGGCCTCGGGGGAAGAAATAGAAACCGTTCAGCAGGCCGTTTCGGTTCTCATCGGCAACATCAACGGGCTGGGTGGCTTTTTCATCGCGATCCTTGCCCTTCTGATGGGTGCCACGGCAATAAACAGCGAGATAGAGAAGGGAACGCTGCGCGTTGCCATGAGCAAGCCGATAAGGCGGCTGGGCTACATCGGCGGCAAGTTCCTTGCCCACACGGTGGTTGTGCTGATGGCGCTCCTTCTGACGACCCTCGTTGGAATAGTCGGCTTGGCATGGCTGGGTGCTCCAATGGGAAGTCAGCTCGTCACCGATTCCCTTCTGCTCAACGGCCTGCTGCTTCTGGCTATGGTACAGCTGATAGCGCTCGGCTACATAATCTCCACCACCGTGAAGTCTTCCAGCACCGCCCTCGGCGTGGCCCTGGTGATCATGTTCGTGGTCTTCATGATAATGCCCGCAATAGTTCAGTTCATGGCCGCCAAGGATACCATAATAAGCGACCACCCAGACTGGGAGGCGTATCAGGAGAAAAGCAAGGAGTACAAGACCAGATACCTCTTCTACGTCCCAACGACCCAGATAGACGTCATAGTGAGCGATGCCACAAAGGTTACGGGGGACATAGAGAACCCGCAGATAGAATACGTGGGGATTGGAGGGGCCATAGGGAAGAACCTGGTTAACTTGGGCATACTCCTCGGACTCACCCTCGTCTACCTCGCCCTGGCTTTCTACCGCTTCCTCCGCATGGATCTGAGGTGATGGCGATGATAAGGATTGAGAATCTCGTCAAGGTTTATAAGGACGTTCGCGCCCTCGATGGGCTTAACCTTGAGGTGAAGCCGGGTCAGGTGTACGGTTTCCTGGGCCCCAACGGTGCCGGGAAGAGTACGACAATCCTCAGCACTCTCGGCCTCATCTTCCCCCAGGAGGGGAGGATTCAGCTCTTCGACCATGAGGTTTTCGCCGATGGGAGGTTTGACGAGAACCAGCTCGTTGAGGCCAAGAAACGCGTAGGCTACATGCCGGAGCATGCCACGCTCTGGGATTTTCTGACTCCCGAGCAGACGCTGGACATCATCGCTGACGCTTTCAAAATACCAAAAACCGAGAAGGGGAAGCGCATCAATGAACTCCTCGAACTCGTTGGTTTGAAGGAAGCGAGAAAGAGGAAGGTGGGTAAGTTCTCGAAGGGTATGCGTCAGCGTCTGCTCCTCGCCCAGGCGCTCATCAACGACCCTGAGCTTCTTATCCTCGATGAACCCATGACCGGCCTCGACCCGACGGGGATAGCGGAGTTCAAGGAGA